>JBCNOX010000646.1:0-3013 GCA_039593645.1 Pseudoduganella sp. | reverse complement strand
GGCGGCCGACGAAGTGCTTCAGCTCATAGCGGAACTCTTCGAGGAACAGTTCATCCTTGCTGTAGCGGTCATAGGCTTCGCGCAGCTCGGCCAGCGCGTAGCTCAGGGTTTCGGCAACGAAGGAGCCACCGTAAGGGCCGAAGTGGCCGGTGGCGTCAGGCAGGTGGTAAGACGAGGCGTGGAACAGGTGCGCTGGAGGCGCATCAACCGGGGTTTTCATGGTGCGGATCTTTCTCAATAGTGGCATCTGCTGCCCGCACGCCGCGAATGAACTCCGCGATCAGGCGAGCATCTTTGATACCCTTGGCGCGCTCGACGCCACTTGAGACGTCAACCGCGTAAGGGCGAACGCTGGCCACTGCGCCAGTCACATTTTGCACGCTCAAGCCACCACTCAAAACGGCCCGATGCGCGAGATCTTTTGGGATTAGAGACCAATCGAAAACCTTTCCTGCGCCGCCATATGCATCCACGAAGGTATCGAGCAGGAGGCCCGAGAACAAGCCACTGGATGCGCGGCAAAGTCGCTCATATTCTAGCAGCTCAGCGCCGCTTGTGTCGGGTTTGACGCGGAATACCCGCACGAACGCGCGCCCGGCCGCCTTGGCCGCCGCCGCGCACTCTGCGGCGCTTTCGTCACCATGGAATTGCAAAAGTGACACCGGCGCCAGCGCCACGGTGGCGGCCACCTGCTCGGCCGAATGGTTCACGAACAGCCCGACCGGCGTCACGAACGGCGGCAGCAGCGCGATCAGCTCGGCCGCGCGCGCCGGCGTCACGTAGCGCGGGCTTTTTTCGTAGAACACAAAGCCCACCGCATCGGCGCCTGCCGCCACGGCGGCCTGGACGTCTTCTTCGCGGGTCAGGCCGCAGATCTTGATGCGGGTGCGTGGCATGCGTGGTCTTCCTTAGAAAGCAGGCAGGATGCTGGGCTCCTCATGCGGCAAGCCCCATTTGGCGTCGTATTCGATTTTCGACAGGTACAGGCCGTCCGGCATGAAGGTCGGCGCCGCCTTGGTACGGTCCTTCCCTGCCAGCAGCTCGCCCATCCAGTCGGTGTTCTCGCGGCCCTGGCCAACGTAGACCAGGGAGCCGACCAGGTTGCGCACCATATGGTGCAGGAAAGCGTTGGCGCGCAGCGTGAACAGGATCATGTCGCCGTGGCGTTCGATCTCGATCATCTGCATTTCCTTGACCGGCGTCTTGGCCTGGCACATGGAGGCGCGGAAGGCAGTGAAGTCGTGCGTGCCGATCAGCGGCTTGACGGCTTCGCGCATGCGCTCGACGTCCAGCTTCCAGTGCGTAAAGCCGGCGCGGCCCGCCAGCAGCGGCGAACGCACCTGGTGGTTGTACAGCAGGTAATGGTAAGTGCGGGAACGGGCGCTGAAGCGCGAATGGAATTCCTGCTCCGGGGTCGGCGCCTCGGGCAGGTAGCGCGCCCAGCGCACGCCGATCGATTCGGGCAGGAAGGCATTGATGCCGCGTACCCAGGCATGTTCGGCGCGATCGAGGTCGGTGTCGAAGTGCACCACCTGGTTCAGCGCGTGCACGCCGGCGTCGGTGCGGCCGGCGCAGGTGGTGCCCAGCTTGACGCAGGCGAAGCGCTCGATGGCCTCCTCCAGCTTGTTCTGCACGGTCTGGCCGTGCGGCTGGATCTGGTAGCCAAGCCAGTCGGCGCCGTTGTACTGAACCCCTAATGCAATGCGTTTCAAAATAAAAAATGCCCGGTCAGATTGATCTGTGACCGGGCATTATACGGCTAAACCTTAGCCGGGCTGAGGTTTAACCCAGCTGCGCACGCATGGCGCTGGCGCGCGACACCTGGTCGTCGCTGCCGCCGCGGATCACTTCATCCAGCAGCTCGCGGGCGCCTTCCTTGTCGCCGATTTCCTGGTAAGCCACAGCCAGGTCCAGCTTGGTGTCCATCTCCATGTGCAAGGCGGACATCTCTTCCTCGTTCTTCGGTGCTTCCGCCACTTGCGCGGCGCCGCCGAGATCAAGGTCGATGCCGGACAGGTCGAAGTCGGCGGCCGGAGCGGCAGCTGCCGCCGGAGCCGGTTCAGCCGGCAGGTCCAGCGCGAAGTCGGCAGCCGACAGCGGCGCTTCTTCAACCGGTGCTGCCGCCGGTGCACTCGCTGCCGGCAGCGAGAAGTCCATGCTGCTCAGGTCCGCCAGCGGGTCGGCTGCCGGTGCTGCCGGCTTGGACTCGGTTGGCAGGTCCAGGTTGAAGTCCATGCCGATATCGGCCATGGCATCCGGTACCGGAGCGGCTTCCACCGTTTCCACCTTGGCGGCTGGCGTATCCAGGCCCAGGTCGAACGACAGGTCCTGCACTTCTTCCGCAGCAGGCACGGGCGCCGGCGCTTCTGCCACGACCGGAGCGGCAGCGGCAGGCTCGTCGAAGCTCAGGCCACCAAGGTCGAAGTCCAGGGTGTTGCTGTCGGCAGCTTTCGGGCTGGACTTGGATTCTTCAGCCAGGGACGGCAGCGCGCCTGCGTCGCGGTCCAGGTCAAAGTCCATCACGCTGGCAGCGGCAGCTGGCGCGGCGTCCTGGCTCAGGTCCAGGTCCAGGCCATCGGCAGCAGCTTTGGCTGGTGCAGCGGGCTCAGCAAACATCGCAGCGAAGTCGTTGAGCTCATTCGACTCGCTGGCTACGAAAGGGGCTGCACCGGCGGCACCAGCGGCAGCGGCGGCGCCCATGCCGACAGCAGCCTTGGCCTGCGCAGCACTGACGTACAGTGGATTGTCAGGATCGATGCTGACGCCCAGGGCAGCAGCTTGCGCCCACTCGGCGCCCGCACCCTTGGTCATCGAATACAGTTCGCTGGCCTGGGTTTCGAAGGCACGCGCATCCTTGCGGCCGGCGTAGATTTCCAGCAGTTTCAGGCGCACTGGGTGGCGTTCCGGATGGACGCGCAGGGCTTCCTTCAGGATTTCCTCTGCCTGGGCATCGCGGCCGTAAGCGATGTACACATCGGCTTCCGCTACCGGATCGACTTCATTGGTATCGAGC
>JBCNOX010000645.1:0-3013 GCA_039593645.1 Pseudoduganella sp. | reverse complement strand
CGCCGCAGCCTTCGCACACGGCTTCGTTGATGACCATGCGCTTGTTCGGGTCAGGGAACTCGCCCTTCTTGCGGCGGCGGCGTTTTTCGGCGGCGCAGGTCTGGTCGTAAATGATGACGGTGCAGCCTGGCAGCTCGCGCATTTCGCGCTGCACGGCGTCCATTTCCTTACGGTCGTGCAGGGAAACGATGGAAGGCAGGGCGGAGCGGTCGGTGTAGCGCGACAGGTCTTCGGTCACCAGCGCGATGCGCTTGATGCCTTCGGCTGCCATCTGCTGCGCGATCATCGGCACGGAGACGGTGCCGTCGACCGGCTGGCCGCCCGTCATTGCCACGGCGTCGTTGTACAGGATCTTGTAGGTGATGTTGACCTTCGCCGCCACCGCGGCGCGGATCGCCAGGTAGCCGGAGTGGAAGTAAGTACCGTCGCCCAGGTTCTGGAACACGTGCGGCACTTTGCTGAACGCGGCCTGGCCGATCCAGGGCGTGCCTTCGCCGCCCATGTGGGTGGTCAGCTTGTTCATCTCAGGGTAGATCGAGGTCGCCATCACGTGGCAGCCGATGCCGGCCAGCGCGAAGGAGCCTTCAGGTACCTTGGTCGAAGTGTTGTGCGGGCAGCCGGAGCAGTAGAAAGCCGGGCGGAACGGCGTTTCGATGGCCTTCTTCAGCACTGCGTCCTTCGCTTCCAGGAAGGCCAGGCGGGCCTTGATCTGGTCCTGGATCGAAGCGTCGGCGATGTAGCGCGCCACGCGGCCGGCGATCACGCGCGCCACTTGCGACACCGAGAAGTCGGCCTTCGGCGGCAACAGCCACTCGCCGCGCGGGGCAACCCACTCGCCCTTGTCGTCGAACTTGCCGATGATGTGCGGACGCACGTCGTCGCGCCAGTTGTACAGCTGTTCCTTCAGCTGGTATTCGACGAACTGGCGCTTTTCTTCCACCACCAGGATTTCGTCCAGGCCTTGCGCGAATTCGCGCACCGAATCCGGCTCCAGCGGCCATGGCATGGAGACCTTGAACAGGCGCAGGCCAACCTTGGCGGCCATGGCTTCGTCGATGCCCAGTTCTTCCAGCGCTTCCAGCACGTCCAGGTAGGACTTGCCGGAGGCGATGATGCCCAGCTTGGCGTCCTTGGAATCGATGGTGGTGTGATTCAGCTTGTTCTCACGGGCGTAGGCCAGGGCCGCGTAGATCTTGTAGTCCTGCATCAGCGCTTCCTGGTTGCGCGCCTGCTGGCCCAGCGGGATGGAGGACAGGCGGGCGTTCAGGCCGCCTTCCGGCATGACGAAGTCTTTCGGGATCTTCACGTCGACGCGGAACGGATCGGCGTCGATCGAAGCGCTCGACTCCACGGTGTCCGCCAGCGCCTTGAAGGCAACGGCGCAACCGGAGAAGCGCGACATGGCCCAGCCGTGGATGCCGAGGTCGATGTATTCCTGCACGTTGCATGGATACAGCACCGGGATCATGCAGGCGGAGAAGATGTGGTCCGACTGGTGCGGCAGGGTGGAGGAATAGGCGCCGTGGTCGTCGCCGGCCACCAGCAGGATGCCGCCGTGCTTGGACGTGCCGGCGTGGTTCATGTGCTTGAAGACGTCGCCGCAGCGGTCCACGCCCGGCCCCTTGCCGTACCACATGGCAAACACGCCGTCGTACTTGGCCGGTCCGATCAAGTCAACCTGCTGCGAGCCCCAGACGGCAGTCGCCGCCAGGTCCTCGTTCACCCCCGGCACGAATTGCACATTGTGCTTTTCCAGATGCTTCTGGGCTTTCCACAGGGTCTCGTCCAGGCCGCCCAGCGGGGAGCCGCGATAGCCGGAGATGAAACCGCCGGTGTTCAAGCCGTCGCGCGCATCGCGCAATTGTTGCATCATAGGCAAGCGCACCAGCGCCTGGATGCCGGACAGGAAGACTTTACCGGTGGTGGAAGTGAATTTGTCGTCGAGGCTGACGTCGTGAAGTACGGGCGAGTTGCTGCCGTCTGGCATGGTGGCTGTCTCCAAAATTCGTGATTCGGTGCGTGCCTGGCCGGGTCGGCGCCGGGTAAGCGCGTCCTTGCCTAAGTCACAACCTGCGGGTTGGCAGGCCTTTTCAACTTTGAAGTTTACGGGTTACTTTACGTATACGGAAATATGGTTTGGGGATGGGGGTATAAGAAAAAATGATAGCTAGACGAAACATACTGACGGCGGCGGCAGTGTTTTTAGCCAGCCCGGGACTGGCGCTGGCAGGTGTGGCGCACAAGATGCGGCTGGTGACCAGCCACTTGCCCTCGCTGGTCCATGAAACCGGCCAGCCCGGCGGCTTGCAGGAGATTGTGGCTGAGCTGTGCAAGCGGGCCGGCCTGGCGCCTGCGACCCAGTTCGTGCCCTGGCGCCGGGCCCAGTTCCTGGCCACCACCATGCCGGCCACCGCCATCTATCCGCTGACCCGCCTGCCCGAGCGCGAGGCGCAATACCGCTGGCTGGTGCCGCTGTTCGAAGAGAATTACGTCTTGCTGGCGCTACGCGGCAAGCTGCTGCCGGTGGAGCAGATGAAGGAACAGCGCATCGCCCTGCTGCGCGGCGCGGCGCAAGCCGCCGTCCTTAAAGAACAGGGTTTCAAGCGCTTTGTCGAAGCCAGCTCGATCGATGAAGTACACCGCTTTTTGCTGGGCGGGATGGCTGATGCGGCATTCGGCGAGCGCCGCATCATTTCCGCATCGCTGAAAGGACACGGGGCCAATGACGGCGATTTCGAAACCAGTGCCCCCATAGGCACCACAACCGCCTGGCTGGCAGGATCGCTGGACTTTGACGAGGCCGACATCGCCCAATTCCAGCGCGCGTTGGAATCAATGCGCGCCGACGGCACCTTGCGCCGCATCCTTGCAAGGCATAACCTGATCTAACAGCCCAGCTCGTGTCACACCTTGGGGTCACACCCGAAGTGTGACACGAGCACATGCATTAAATGGCTGAGCCCGTGTCACGTTTGGGGTGTGACCCCAGGGTGTGACACGGGCTCAGCTGAGA
>JBCNOX010000644.1:0-3025 GCA_039593645.1 Pseudoduganella sp. | reverse complement strand
TCTTGCGCTCAAAGTCGGTCACGCTGATATTGGGCGCCACGTGCTCGCTGCGGATCGGCGCCGTCAGGCTGTAGCCTTTCAGCGGATACATGGGCAGGTCGAGGTTGGCGGTAGCCGCCAGGTCGCGGCTCTGGATGCCGGCCGCCAGCACGTAATGGTCGGCCGACAGCCAGCCGGCATCAGTTTCGATCGCCGTCACCTTGCCATGCTCGACGAAAATGGTGCGTGCCGCCGTATGCATGCAGCGCTCGAAGCGCGGGTGGGCGTAAATGCGCTTCTCAAGCGCCAGGCAGAAGGCATAGCAATCCGCCACCGCTTCGCCGGGATTGAAAATGCCGCCCGCCAGCTTGGGTGCCAGCTCCGCCAGGGCCGGCTCAATGCGGGCTGTGTCCCGCCCCCACAGCACGGCGCGATTTTCGTCGGTATCGTGCTTGTCCAGCGCAGCCTTGAAGGCTTCGTCGCTTCGGTACACCACCAGCTTGCCGGCATTGCGCCATTTGAACTCGGACAGGGGCAGTCTCAGTTCCAGCAGCGACAGGGACAGGCGGCTCAACTCGCCGAGCTGCAGCAGCTTGGCGGTGGTGCGGGCATTGGCTTCCGCCTTGCAGTTTTTCAGGAATTGCGCCATCCAGCGCCACTGGCGGTAATCGGCCTCGGGGCGGAAGCGGAACGGGCCGTCACGTTCGAACAGCCAATGCAGGGCCTTCTTGGGCACACCTTCGTCGGCCAGCGGCGAGACGTAGCGATAGCTCAGCTGGCCGCCATTGCGATAGCTGGCGGCGCTGGCAACGGTCGGAAAGCGCTCGAGCAGGGTCACGCGGAAGCCTGCCTCCAGCAGCCACCACGCTGACGCCAGGCCGACTACGCCCCCGCCAATCACCACCACATGCCGTGCTCCCGCCATCCCATCTCCGAATTATGTTGCCACCTGGAAAATTAAACGTATTGTAGTTCAGTCGCCGAGGCCGAGGATGGCGCGTTGGTAAATTGCATCAAGGATCTTTTCTTCCGCCCTGGTGTGCGCCGAATGCAAGCCCGGATCGGCCTCCGGATCGTTGCCAAAGCCGCCGATCAGCGAGACGATGCCTTGTTTCTTCTTTAAGTTTACGGCGAAGGTGGAAACCAGGCCATATGCTTCGCCCAGGTGGCCGACCGCCTGGAAGCGGCCATCTTTTGGCATGCCGCCCATATTGCCCCGCACGTCGGCGAAGCGCTGGGCGCCCAGTCCCCAGCTATGGTAGAGCCCCTTCAGCGTATCGCCATTGCTGCCATTAAAGCGCCACTGCTCGCCGAACATGAGGGCCAGCGAGGCCGGCTTGATGATCTGCTTGCCCTGATGGCGGCCACGGTTGATCAGCATGAGCATGATCTTGCCCATATCGCTGGCCGAGATGCGCAGGCCGCCGGTCGGACTGAATGGCGTGGCATTGGCGCCGATCACGTATTTGTCGAGGCCTGGCGGCGCCTGCGGCGCGGCCACGCCGAAGTCGTCCACCTGCGCAATCCACGGACCCTTGCTATCCCAGACTTCGGTATCGCGCGTGCGGCGCCGGTACAGCGTCGCCGTATCCGCCACTTCCTGCGGACTGAACTCGGCAGGGTTATAGCCGCCGCGCAGTCCCATTGGCGCCAGCAGCAAACGCTTCATCAGGCGGTCGAAGCGCTCGCCCGTCACGCGCTCCATGACGGTCCCGATCACAGCCCAGTTCAGGTTGGAATACGTGAAGAACTGGCCGGGCTCGCCATCGCGCGCCCACATCCTGCCCGCGGGGACCAGTACGTCGCGCAGGGCCGTGCCCGCGGGCCAGAAGTAACCGTCATCGTCGCGCAGCGTCGACGTGTGGCTCAGCAAATGCCGCAGCGTGATCGCGCGCGTAGGGTAATGCGGATTGCGCAGGGCAAAGCCAAGGTATTCGCCAACGTCGGTGTCGAGCCTGAGCCTGCCTTCTTCGACCAGCTTCATCACGCCGAAGGTGGTCATCATTTTGGAAATGGAAGCAATGCGGAACATGGTCTGCGGCGTCACTGGTGCGGTGATCCCGCTACCCGTCGTATCCAGCCGGCGCAGGCCGAACTGTTGTTGATAAGCCACCTTGCCATCGCGGATCGCCAGCACCGACAAGCCTGACAGCGGCCGCTGCGCATCGTTAACGATGGCCGCCAGTTCAGCATCCAGCTTGCCGGCCGCAGCGTGGCCGATGCTGCCCAACAGCAGTGCGCCAATCAAGACGCGCATCCCCTTTTGCATGCATTCTCCTTTTGCGGACAGCATACGGCGCTGTCCTTTCGGCTAGCTAATGAAAACTGATTATCTGCCTATAACCCCGGTGTATCGGGCGTAAAAGCAAAATGAAAAGAGCAGCGTAATTTCACTTTCGCTATTACACTAGCAGTTATAGGAGAAATGTAATGAGCCTCACCAGCGTTGAATTCAAACCAGATCAACAAGACAATTCGCCGCTGTACATGCAGATTGCCCGCAAGTTGAGCGACGATGTTCGGAATGGACGTTACCAGGTCGACCAGGCGCTTCCATCCGAACGGACCCTCTCGGAATTGCTGAACGTTTCGCGCGTCACCGCCCGCAAAGCCATCGACCAGCTGGTGGACCAGGGCCTGGTAGTGCGCCGCCGCGGTTCGGGCAACTACATCGCACCGCGCATCGAGCAACCGCTGTCGAACCTGACCAGCTTCTCGGAACAACTTTCGCAGCGCGGCTACAAGCCGGGCTCGCGCTGGCTCAAGCGCGCGCTGGTCGCTGCCAGCGCCGATGAACAATTGAGCCTTGGCCTGTCGCCGAACACCCGCGTGGCGCGCCTCGAACGCTTGCGCCTGGCCGATGACGTGGTGATGGCGTATGAGGTTTCGGTACTGCCGCAGACCATTGTTCCCAATCCGGAGCTGATCGGCGATTCGCTTTACCAGTACCTGGATTCGGTCGGCAAAGGGCCGGCGCGTGCACTGCAGCACATTCGCGCCATGAATGCCTCGGCCGAACTGGCGCGCCAGCTTGAAGTGCCGGAAG
>JBCNOX010000643.1:0-3032 GCA_039593645.1 Pseudoduganella sp. | reverse complement strand
GGCGATCTTCTGCAAGCCCAGGCCAAGGCCGACACCCAGCGCACCGCCAAACACCGACAGCACGGTCAGGTCGATACCCACCAGCGACAGGCTGACCAGCACCGCAACCAGGATCAGCACCGCACGGCCCATGCGCGCAAACACCACGCGCAGGTTGGAGTGCATGGTATGCAGGCCCATCAGCCGCTCTTCGAGCGCCGCGCCAGCCCACATGGCCAGCAACAGCAGCACCACCACCGATACCGCCGCCTGCAGGATGGTGGCGATCGACACCTTGTGCTTGCCGAGCGGGATCAGCGTGTCGTCGAGGAAGTCGAAGACGTCCCGGTAAAAACCGGTGATATACAGCACGAAGGCCAGCCAGACCAGCAGCTGGAATACCTTCTCGAAATTCTGCATGCCCTCGCCCACCACGCCACCGCGCGCGAACACGCGGCGCAGCAGGTAGAAGCCGAAGCGGATCACGGCCAGCGAACTGAAGATCGGCAGCGCCAGGTTGACCAGGTTCACATGCTGCTGCATGCGGCCCAGCACCTTGTGCGAAATCCACAGCAGCACGACGACGGCCAGCGGGCCGATGACGCGGCCGAAACTCTCCAGGCCAAAGCGCGCCACGCCGTTGTCCGCGGTCCGCGCCTTCACGCCGCGCCACAGGAAGCGCGACAAGGTCCAGCCCAGCAGAATGGACAAGGCAATCGCCCCCGCCTGCCACATCAGGCCAGGATCGCGCAGGTCACCCAGAAGATCATCCAGCAATTTCGCTAACGGCATCGTTCGGCATACTCCTTATGGTCGCGCCCGTGTCACACCTTGGGGTCACACCCCAAGTGTGACACGAGCTCTTCAATGTTACGGCCGCGCCCGTGTCACAGTCGGGGTGTGACCCCAGGGTGTGACACGGGCTGGGCTGTTACTCTTCGTCGGACTTGGCCGGCTTGGCCATTGGCTTGCGTTCGAAGACGGCGGCAAAGAAGCCGTCGGTCTGGTGCTTGTGCGGCAGCAGCTTGAGGTAGTCGTCCATTTCGAGGTTGGCGATCTTCTGCTCGGCCAGCACTTTGGACATCGGCACCAGTTCGAAATCCGGATGGGTTTCGATGAACTGCTTGGCCACGGCGTCGTTCTCTTCGTTCAACAACGAGCAGGTGGCGTATACCAGCCGGCCGCCGCCTTTCACCAGGCGCGCGGCGCCGTCCAGGATCGAGACCTGCTTCTCGTGCATCTCGGCGATCGCGCTTTCCGGCTGGCGCCATTTCACGTCCGGGTTGCGGCGCAGCGTGCCCATGCCGGAGCATGGCGCGTCCACCAGCACGCGGTCGATCTTGCCTGCCAGGCGCTTGACCTTGGCGTCCTTTTCGTGTGCGATGGCGACCGGGTGTACGTTCGAGAGACCGGAGCGCGCCAAGCGCGGCTTCAGCTTGCTCAAACGCTTTTCCGATACGTCAAACGCATACAGGCGGCCGGTATTGCGCATCTGCGCGCCCAGCGCCAGCGTCTTGCCACCTGCGCCGGCACAGAAGTCCACCACCATTTCGCCGCGCTTGGCGCCGAGGATCTGGGCCAGCAGCTGGCTGCCTTCGTCCTGCACTTCGATCGCACCGGATTTGAACAGCGGCAGGTTTTGCAGCGCCGGCTTTTTCTTCAGGCGCAGGCCCAACGGGGCGAATGGGGTCGGCTCGGCGACGATCGGCGCGGTGGCCAGTTCGGCCACCACGGCATCGCGGTCGGTCTTCAGGGCGTTGACGCGCAGGTCCAGCGGCGCCGGGGTGTTCAGCGCGTCGGCCAGGGCCAGGGTTTCTTCTTCGCCGTACTGCTCGACCAGCTTGTCGAACAGCCACTTCGGCATATTCGCGCGCATCGATTTGTGCAGCAGCGAGCGGTCGATTTCCAGCTGGCGCTTCAGCCATTCGGATTCTTCTTCGCTCAGGCCCGGCAGCGCGTCAATGCCGACCGCATCGGCCATACCCAGCAGCACCAGGCGGCGCATGGTGGCGCCGCCGGCGCCGGCTTCGGCGCGGTCGGTGAAAAAGGCTTTGTTACGCAGCACGGCGTACACCGATTCGGCAATGGCGCCGCGCTCGCGGCCACCCAGCTTCGGGTGCGATTTGAAGAAGTGCGACAGGGTGGTGTCGGCGGGCGCGGTGAAGCGCATGATTTCACGCAGCACGTTTTCGGCGCTGGTGAGGACGTATGGTGGCAAACGCATGGTGTTCTTTCTCTATTCAGTTGCGGTCAATATTGACCTTGCCATCCTCGACCTTCAAACGGCCTTCGACGAACCAGCGGATAGCGCGCGGGTACATGACCCATTCCTGCTCCAGCACGCGCGCCGCCAGCACTTCTGCGGTATCGCCCGGCAGGACAGGCACGGACACCTGGTCCACCAGCGGACCATGATCCAGCTCGGCGGTGACGAAGTGCACGGTGGCGCCGTGCGTGGTTGCGCCGGATGCCAGTGCCTGCTCATGCGTGTGCAATCCTGGGAACAGCGGCAGCAGCGATGGGTGGATATTCAGCATGCGGTTTTCGTAGTGGCTGACAAAGCCCGGCGTCAGGATGCGCATGAAACCGGCCAGCACCACCAGGTCGGGGTTGAAGCCGTCAATGACTTCCTGCAGCGCAGCATCGAATGCTTCGCGGCTAGGGTAATCCTTGTTGCTGACTACGGCGGTCGGGATGCCGTGTCGGGCCGCGAATTCGAGGCCCTTGGCGTCCGCCTTATTGCTGATGACGGCGGCAATGCGGGCGGGCCATTGTTCGGCCTGGGCTGCACGGACCACCGCTTCCATATTGCTTCCGCGTCCGGAAATGAGGATGACGATGTTTTTCATGGCCGCCATTGTACCTGCTCAGGCGAGCCAACGCGACATTATGCTGCCCTGCAGCAAACCATGCAAGAGGAGAATGAAGGCTACTCGAACGAGTAAAAGACGCGGAACGGGACTTTCTTTTCGGCCCAGTAATCGGCCGCATCGCGGAAGACATCCAGCAGGCACTCGCGTGCTTCACGGTCAAACTTTTGCGTGTTGGGCAAT
>JBCNOX010000642.1:0-3033 GCA_039593645.1 Pseudoduganella sp. | reverse complement strand
GCCTGGCGACCGCGCTGGACCAGCAACTGGCCGGCAGCGGCGGCCCGGTGCGCATCGGCACCAGCTTCCTGGCGCAGGACAACAGCTACTGCCGCAGCTTCACCACCGCGCAGGATATGTCGGGCCTGGCCTGCAAGCAGGGCGGCGCATGGAAGGTGCAACTGGCGGTGCAAAGCCAGGGCAAGTCGCAGCAGGGGGAGTACCGGCAGGCAGCGGCGGACATGCCGACGCAGGTGTTGGACGCGATCGACCAGCGTATCGCCGGCCAACCGCTGGATGCAAAAGCGGAGCAGGAGGCCGTGCAGCGCAAGTGGCAGCGCTAAGCCTCCCGCCAGGGGCGGATTAAACGCCCAGCAGTTCCACGTCGAAGATCAGGGTGGCGTTTGGCGGAATCACGCCGCCGGCGCCGCGCGAGCCATAGCCCAGTTCAGCAGGAATAATCAGCTGGCGGGTGCCGCCGACTTTCATGCCTTGCACGCCTTCATCCCAGCCACGGATCACCATGCCGGCGCCCAGGGCGAATTCGAACGGGTCGTTGCGGTCCTTGGAGGAATCGAATTTCGGGCCTTTGCTGCCGTCGTCGTTGCGCAGCCAGCCGGTGTAGTGCACGGTGACGTTCTGGCCGGCCTTGGCTTCAGCGCCGTCGCCAACCTTGATGTCGTCGTATTGCAGGCCGGATGCGTTAGTGATGATAGTCATTTGGGTTCCTTAGAAATGTGGGGCTCAGGCCGCGATTGTAGTGCATCCGCGGCCGATATCCCTTAAATGTTGTCGGCAATGCTTTAATACAAGACTTTTGACCGTAAAATACTGGTTGGCTTAACCAATAAGCGAGTTTTCATGTTCCGCAGTATCCGTAGCGCAGCAGTTTTATGTGGTTTGCTGGCAGGCGTTCAGTCTGTCCAGGCAAACGTCGTCGTCGTGCTCAATTCGCGCGATGCCACGGTCCAGTTGCTGGACCAGGTCAGCTACAAGAGCCTGCAGACTTTCCCGGTCGGGAAGGAGCCCCACCACCTGATGGCCACGCCCGACAACAAGTCGCTGATCGTGGCCAGCGCCGTCGGCAATGAGCTGGTATTCCTGGACCCGGTGACCGGCCAGGTGCAGCGCCACGTCAAGGACATCCTCGATCCTTACCAGATCGGCTTCTCGCCGAACCAGAAATGGTTCGTGGCGACTTCGCTGCGCCTGCACCGGGTCGATATCTATTCCTATAACGGCAAGGACATGACCCTGGCCAAGCGCGTCCCGCTGCCCAAGCTGCCAAGCCATATCGCCTTTGACGCCAGGAGCACTACGGCCTTCGTTACCCAGCAGGGCAGCGACCAGGTCAGCGCGATCGACCTCAAGACGCAGAACGTGCTTTGGACCATCCCGGTCGGCAAGCTGCCGGCTGGGATCGCCATGACCCCTGATGACAAATACCTGCTGGTCGGGATCATGGGCAGCGACTACGTCGAAGTGATCGACTGGCGCACCCGCCAGACCGTCAAGCGCATCAAGGCCGGCGCCGGCACCCACAACTTCCGCGCACTGGGCGATGGCCGCTACACCTATGTATCGAACCGGGTGTCCAACACCATCAATATCATCGACCAGAAAACCCTGGAGAACGTCGGCACCATCGACGTGCCTGGCGGCCCGGATTGCATGGAGATCACCGCCGACCGCAAGTACATGTGGGCCACGCTGCGCTGGATTAAGAAAGTGGCAGTGATCGACCTGCAGCAGAAAAAGGTCGTCAAGATGATCCCGGTCGGCCGCTCGCCGCACGGCGTCTTCTTCGCCAACTCTTCGGCCAGGATGTGATGAAAGCCGCAGCGCCCGCCCGCATCGCGCCGCTTGCCGCCCGCGTGCTGGCGCTGGCGGCGTTCCTGCCGCTGGCGGCCGGCGCGGCATCCGCCAGCGCGCCAGCCGCAGGGACGCAATGCCATGGCACGATCTATCTGACGTTCGACACCGGCAGCCAGTCGCAGGCCGACCTGATCGCCGCCGTGCTCGCGCGCCAGAACGTCAAGGCCACCTTCTTCCTGGCCAACGAAAAGACCGTCAAAGGCGATTACAGCCTCGACCCGTCGTGGCAAGCCTATTGGCGCGCCCGCGTGGCCGAAGGGCACGCCTTCGGCACCCACACCTTCGACCATACTTATTACGTGCGCGACGCCGCCAACGGCAAGATCACGGTCAAGCCGCAATTCGGCCCCCACGCCGGCAAGACGCAGGACTGGACCTCGCAGCAGTATTGCGAGGAACTGCGCCGCGTCGACCAGCGCTTCCACCAGCTGACCGGCAAGAACCTGGATCCGTTCTGGCGTGCCCCAGGCGGCAAGACCAGCGCGCGCACGCTGGCGGCAGGCAAGGCCTGCGGCTACCAGCACGCGGCGTGGGCCACGCCGGCCGGTTTCTCGGGCGACGAACTGCCGGTAGGGCGCGCCTCCAATGCGCAACTGCTGAAGCGCGCGCTGGACGGCCTGCGCGACGGCGACATTTTCATGGCCCATCTGGGCATCTGGTCGCGCAAGGACCCGTGGGCGCCGGCCAACCTGGAACCGCTGATTGAAGGCCTCAAGCAGAAAGGCTTCTGCTTCGCCACCCTGAGAGAACACCCGGATTACCGCAAATGATTCAATTCTTCCTGGACCTGCTGGGCCAAGCCCAGGGCTGGCTGTTTGAAAACGCCATCCAGCCGCTGATCTATTACACGGGCATGGGCGACATCACCGAAGAAGCCTTCGAAGGCACCGAATGGCTGCTGATCGGCCTGGCCGAACTGCTGCTGATCTTCCTGGTGCTGCGGCCATTGGAAGCCGCCATCCCGGTGCACCAGTTCACCGACCGGCGCGCCCGCTGGAATGATTTCACCTACACCGTGATCCAGCGCCTTGGCCTGGTCCCGCTGGCGCTGTTCTTCACGCTCGACCCGGTGATGGATGCCGTCTCCGGCGCCCTGCATATGGAAGGCGTGCAGCCGTTCAACCTGGAGAACCTGGTCACCAATATGCACCCGCTGGCCAGCTTCGCCATTTACCTCCT
>JBCNOX010000641.1:0-3037 GCA_039593645.1 Pseudoduganella sp. | reverse complement strand
AGGGGCGTTCGTTTTTGCGGAACGCCTGCGCGAACGTGTGGCCGGTTGCGAGATCAACCACGACAACCGCCTGTTCCGCTGCCACGTCAGCCTTGGCATCGCGGTCAGCGACAAGCACGAGGCCAGTTATGAACATTGGGTGCGGCGGGCCGACGAGGCCCTGTATCGCGCCAAGCAGGGCGGCCGCAACCAGGTCGTGATGGGCGTTTAGACCGCGTTACTTCAGCAGGCCGGCCAGCTCGACTGCAGTCTTCACCTGCATCTTGTCGAAGATGTGGGCGCGATGCACTTCCACGGTGCGCATCGAAATGCCCAGTTCGTCGGCCACCACCTTGTTCATTTTGCCGGCCAGGATCAGGTCCAGCACTTCCCGCTCGCGGCTGGAAAGCGTGGCCAGGCGCGCCTGTACCGCTGCCTTGCCGCTGGCCTGGCGCGAGGCTGCCAGGCCCTCCTGCACGCGGTCCATCAGCTGGTTGTCGTTGAAGGGCTTTTCGAAAAAGTCGAAGGCGCCGCGCTTGAGCGTATCGACCGCCATCGGCACGTCGCCATGGCCGGTCAGGAAGATCACGGGCAGGCGCGCCGTCAGGCCGCGCGCCGCCAGCTGGTCGAAGGCGGCCACCCCGCTGATCTCGGGCATGCGCACGTCGAGCAGCACGCAGTCGCCTTCCGGGTCGAAAGCACCGCTTTGCGCAAAGGCCAGGAAGGCGGCCGCGCTGTCGTAAGTGGTGGCTGCGATGCCGCGCGAGGAGGCGAGCCAGGACAGGGAATCGCGCACCACGGCTTCATCGTCAACGATATGTAGCATTCTGTGTCTCCGGATTTGCTCTATTGAACTCCGCCTGCGACCGGCAGCGTAAAAGTGAATATGGTACCGCCTTGCGGGTTGTCGCGGTGGGTCAACGTGCCGCCGTGGAACTCGATGGCGGTGCGGCAGATGTTGAGGCCCATGCCCATGCCTTCCGCCTTGGTGGAGAAGAAGGGCGAGAACAGGCGCTCGGCCACGTCCTGCGGAATGCCGTGGCCATGGTCGATCACCTGCACCACCACCATGCCGGCGAGCGGATCGTTTTCGGCCACCACGCGCAGCACCCGCTTCAGCGGCTGCACGTCGGCCATGGCTTCGATACCGTTGCGGGTCAGGTTCAGCAGCACCTGTTCGATCAGCAGGCGGTCGGCGCGCACCAGGGGCAGCGATTCCGGGATCTCGATCTGCAGCGAAACGTGGTGCTGGCGCGCTTGCAGCTCGATCAGCACCAGGATGGAGTCGAGCATCGATTGCAGTCCCACGTCCTGCCGCTCCGATTCGCGGTTCTTCACGAATTCGTGCACGCTGCGGATGATCTGGCCGGCGCGCTGGGCCTGGGTTCCGGCCTGCTCCAGTGCCGGCTTGAGCATGGCCGTGTCGCCGCCGCGCGCAAGGATATTCAAGGCGCCAGTGGTGTAGCTCGAAATGGCGGCCAGCGGCTGGTTCAGCTCATGCGCCAGCATGGAGGCGATTTCTCCCATGGTGGCCAGGCGCGCACTGGCTTGCAGCTTTTCCTGGTGCTGGCGGTTCAATTCTTCCATGCGCTTACGGTCGGAAATATCGAGGATGGAGCCCATATAGCCTGTATGGCGGCCTTCCTTGTCCACCAGCGGCGCTTCGAATACCAGCACCGGGATGCGGGTGCCATCCGGGCGCTGGAACAGGGTTTCGAATTCGGGCGTGATGGAACCGGCCAGCACGCTGGCCAGGCGGTGCTGGTATTCCTCCATGACGTCCGGCGCCCAGTAGGGCATGGGTGGCGAGCGCCCGATCAATTCCTCCGCCGGGTAGCCCACCATCTGGCAGAAGGCGGGATTGACGTAGGTGATGCGTCCTTCCAGGTCGCGCGCGCGCAGGCCGGTCACCAGCGAATTTTCCATCGCCGTGCGGAAGCTCATTTGCTGGCGCAATTCGCCTTCCGCCGCCAGCCGGCGCGAAATATGGCCCCACAGCGCGAACAGGCTCCATAACAGGGCCAGCGACAACGCGATGACCGAGCCGACCAGCAGGTTGGGCAGCAGCTTCGGTTCGCCCTTCACGCTGTCGGTCATCAGGGTAATGGTGGCGCCGGGCAGGTCGAGGGCGCGCTTGTGGGTGTACACCCCGTGGCCCGGGCCGGCCGAACTGCGGCGCGCCAGTACCCGGTCGTCGCGGTCCAGAAGGCTGATCTGGTTATCCTGTGCGAACCACCACGGCACCATCTCGTCGAGCAGGCTGCTGAGCTGGAAGGTGGCTACCAGGCTGCCGATCCACTGGTCGCCGCGGTAGATCGGGAACAGCAGGTCCATTTTCAGCGCGTCCGGCGGGGCGTCGCCGCCGAGCGGTTCGGGCTCGGCGTAGACCGGGGTGTGGGTGCGGCGGGCATGGTCCTGTGCCGCCAGCGAGGCCGGGCCCAGCAAGGTGCTGCCGGGCGGGCCGACGGGCGCGCCTTCGCTGGCCACCACGACGCGGCCCTCCGGATCGAGCTGGACCACGCTTTTCAGTTCGGCGCCATTTTTCAGCATGCGGCCCATGCGCTGCTGCACGTCGGCCGGCGCCGGGTGGCCGGTGGCGATTTCATTGGCCAGGCCGCGCAGGCTTTCCTCGTGGCGGCCGAGCTGGAAGCGGATCGATTGTTCCACCCACAGGGTATCGGCGATCAACTGCTCCTGCCGCTCCGTGCTTTCGAGCTGGCGCGCCTGCCAGGGCAGCCAGAACACGATGGCGAGGAACAGCAGCACCAGTATCACCGGCAGCAGCCAGCGCACGGAAAAGGGCAGGGATATGCGTTTCAACATGCGCCGAGGGTAGCGAATCCAGGTGCTGCTTGTATTGTGGGTTTCCACAGTTGTGTGCCACCATTCCAGTCAACACAATATAAAGTGAGAACAATAATGCACCAAAATCGCCGGGAGACCTTATGCATTTGAAGACCCTCCTGGCCGCCTTCGGCGCGGCCGCACTTGTCACGTCCCAGGCACTGGCGCAGGCGCCCATCGTCATCAAATTCAGCCACGTCGTCGCGCCCGATAC
>JBCNOX010000640.1:0-3041 GCA_039593645.1 Pseudoduganella sp. | reverse complement strand
ATCGGTTCATGCGGTCAGGAGGATATGCTCAGCGCAATGCCCATCTCCAGCATCAGCGAGAGATCGGCCAGCGTGAAATCGAGGGTGGAAGCGCCCTGGTTGGGCGCGGCGGGTGCGAAAGCAACGCGCAATTCAGCCTGGATCGGCGCCACGTCGAAGGTGATGCCGCGCGCCTGGCATTCGTGCAGGTAGGCGCGCACCTTGCGCATCAAGGCATCCGGATCGGGATCGGTGCCCAGCGTGGCGTAAAAGCCGTGGTCAAGGCGGGTGCGGCCGGTCGGGCTGGTGTCGCCCTTCTTCCAGTCGCTTTCGGGCTCACTGGGGAGCCCGTCCCGCACGTCCGCAACCGCGGACTCGTCGCCGTACACCTTGAGCGTTGCGATGTTCATTACTTTCCTCGATCTTAATGTTGTAAGGAAGCAATCACAGTCTAGCACAACGCCCAGCCGGCGCCAGCGCGGCTTACTCCACGCCGTACTTGCTGCGGTACGCGGCTACCGCGTCCTTGTACTGTGCAAGCGACGGATCGGACGACAGGTAGGTAAACAGGTCGGACAGGTTGCCGATGGAGATGACCGGGATGCCGTAGTTCTTGCTCACTTCCTGCACCGCCGACAGCTCGGACATCTGGCCATCCTTGCCGCCGCGTTCCATGCGGTCCAGTGCGATCAGCACGGCGCAAGGCTCGGCCCCGGCGTTGCGGATCATTTCCACGGATTCGCGCACCGAGGTGCCCGCCGAGATCACGTCGTCAATAATGACAACTTTGCCAGTCAGCTTGGCACCAACCAGGGTGCCGCCTTCGCCGTGATCCTTGGCTTCCTTGCGGTTGTAGGCGAAGGAGGTGTTGCGGCCCTTGCCCGCCAGTGCCATCGAGGTCGCGGAGGCCAGCGTAATGCCCTTGTAGGCCGGGCCAAACAGCATGTCGAATTCGACGCCGGAATCCAGCAAAGTCTGGGCGTAGAAGTCGGCCAGCTTGGCCAAAGTCGCGCCGTCGTGGAACAGGCCAGCGTTGAAGAAATAGGGCGATTGCCGCCCTGCTTTGGTCGTAAACTCGCCAAATTTCAGCACTCCCGCCTGTACGGAAAACGCGATAAACTCTTGCCTCAAATTGCTCATAGTGCACCCATCTCTGTTCAAAGTGCCGATATTTTAACCGGAACACCTATGCCAAAAATCATTTCCGCGAACCTGAACGGTATCCGCTCCGCCGCCAAGAAGGGCTTTTTCAACTGGATGGGCACGATCGACGCCGACATCATCTGCGTGCAGGAACTGAAGGCGCAGGCAGCGGACATGACCGAGGAATTTCTCAACCCGCACGGCTATCACGGCCACTTCCACTACGCGGAAAAGAAAGGCTATTCCGGCACCGGCATCTATAGCAAGGTGGCGCCTGACCGCGTGGAGATCGGTTTCGGCAGCCCCGAGTTCGATGCGGAAGGCCGCTACGTGCGCGCCGATTTCGGCAACCTGACTGTGATTTCGGTGTATTGCCCTTCCGGCTCTTCGTCGGAAGAACGCCAGCTCGCCAAGTTCCGCTTCATGGACCTGTTCCTGCCACACCTGCAGCAGCTGCGCGCCGAAGGCCGTGAGTTCGTGATCTGCGGCGACTGGAACATCGCCCACAAAGAGATCGACCTGAAAAATTGGAAGGGCAACCTTAAGAACTCCGGCTTCCTGCCGGAAGAACGCGCCTGGATGACCAAGCTGTTCGACGAAGTCGGCTACGTCGACGTACACCGCGGGCTGGACCAGCGCCCGGAGCAGTACACCTGGTGGTCCAACCGCGGCCAGGCTTACGCGAAAAACGTGGGCTGGCGTATCGACTACCACGTCGCCACTCCAGGCATCGCGGCCAAGGCGCACACCGTGTCGGTGTACAAGGACGAAAAGTTCTCCGACCACGCTCCGCTGATCATCGAATACCACGCCTGATGCGCCGCGCGCTCGCCGCCCTGCTGCTAACGGCCGCCGGCGTTGCCGGCGCCGCCGACACGGCTGTCGTCATCGACAGCTCGCGCCGGTTCATGCCGAACACCATGCCGCGCAACGCGGCATGGCTCGGCCTGTTCTGCCAGAAGATGGACTGCGAATTGCGTCCGACCCTGGTGGATATTTCGGTCGAAACCGCCAAGGATGTCCTTGACGAAGATCAGCAACTGGATCGCGTCACGGCGCAGGGAAAGCCGGTCGCCGTAATCGCCAATCTGCACCTCAGGCCCGGCAAGGTCGTCACCTGGCACGCCATGAACGACGAGCAGTATTTCGGCAGCCCCCAATACGAAAAACTGCGCAAGCTGGGAAAGTGGAGCGTGCCCGGCGGACCGCAACCGCTGGTGCTGACGTGGGTGAAGACTGCCGAAGGCCGCAAGCGCTATCACATCACCGATGGCGTGGCCAAGCAGTTCCTGTTTGCCGTTGACGCAGTGAGCCACTATGAAGGCGACACCACGCCTGTGGTCTACTGGGCAGGTGACCTCGATGGCGACGGCAAGGCTGACCTGCTGCTGGCCATCCCCGACGATAATTGCGGCTATGACGAAAGGCTCTATCTTTCGACCGGCACGGCGGAAGGCACCCTGCTGCGCAAGGCAGCGCATGTCCACGGCCGGGAAGCCGCCTGCGGCTGCTGAGACGGACGCGCCTCGAGGACGCCTATAATACGGGGATAAAATCGTCCGGAACCAAAAATGAAATCTGTACTAGTCCTATTCCTGCTGACCATCAAGAGCAGCTTTATCAACGACGAAGAGTCCGAAGCCACCGACGAGCAGTTCGACACGATCCAGTTCGTGCAGACGGAAAAAGGCACCTGGCGCTTCAAGACGTTCGCCGAGGACGAGGATGTGCACCTGTGGAGCATCGAGGCCGATGGCGACCTGGTCGAGCTGGCAATCGAAACCACCAACCGCCATTATGGCGACGTGATCGACGAGGCTTTCATCATCGAGAGCGATGACGGCGTGGAAGGCCTGCGCCGCGAGCTGAAAAAGCAGGGTTTGAGCGACAACCTGCAGATCTCTCCGAAAGGCCCGCTG
>JBCNOX010000064.1:0-15052 GCA_039593645.1 Pseudoduganella sp. | reverse complement strand
GGCTTGGTGGTGGGCGCGTAGCGGTCGTGGATGCTGCCGTCCTTGCGCACCAGGAACTTGGTGAAGTTCCACTTGATGCCTTCCGTGCCGAGGATGCCCGGCGCGTTCTTTTTCAAGTGCTGGTACAGCGGGTGGGCGTTATCGCCATTGACGTCGATCTTGGCGAATACCGGGAAAGTCACGCCGTAGTTCTTTTCGCAGAAGGCGCCGATTTCTTCCGCGTTGCCGGGCTCCTGCTGGCCGAACTGGTTGCAGGGGAAACCCAGCACTTCGAAGGGCTGGCCGGCGAACTGCCGGTGCAGCTCCTCCAGCCCCTGGTATTGCGGCGTGAAGCCGCATTTGCTGGCCGTGTTTACGATCAGCAGCACCTTGCCCTGGTACTGCTGCAAGTCCACCGGTTCGCCCGACAGGCTGTCGGCGCTGAAGTCGTAAACAGTGGTCATCAGATGATCCCCAGGTGCTCGGTACCGGCCGCCAGGTCGCGGTTCTTGGCTTCCTTCGATTCCAGCTTGATGGCCAGGCGCAGGTCGTTGACCGAGTCCGCATTGCGCAGCGCGTCTTCATAGGTGATCTGGCCGGCTTCGTACAGGTCGAACAGCGCCTGGTCGAAGGTCTGCATGCCCAGTTCGCGCGAACGCTTCATCAGCTCCTTGATCTCGTGCACCTGGCCCTTGAAGATCAGGTCCGCGATCAGCGGGGAGTTCAGCATGATTTCCACCGCCACGGCGCGGCCCTTGGCATCCTTTTTCGGGATCAGGCGCTGCGAGATCATGCCCTTCAGGTTCAGCGACAAGTCCATCAGCAGCTGCTGGCGGCGCTCTTCCGGGAAGAAGTTGATGATACGGTCCAGCGCCTGGTTGGAGCTGTTGGCGTGCAGGGTGGCCAGGCACAGGTGACCGGTTTCGGCGAAGGCAATTGCATGGTCCATGGTCTGGCGGTCGCGGATCTCGCCGATCTGGATCACGTCCGGCGCCTGGCGCAGGGTGTTCTTCAGTGCCACTTCCCAGTCCTCGGTATCGACCCCGACCTCGCGCTGGGTGACGATGCAGTTGCGGTGCGGGTGCACGAATTCGACCGGGTCTTCAATGGTGATGATGTGGCCGTAGCTGTTTTCGTTGCGGTGGCCCACCATGGCTGCCAGCGTGGTCGACTTACCGGAACCGGTTGCGCCGACCATGATGACCAGGCCGCGCTTGGACATGATCACGTCCTTCAGCACCGGCGGCAGGCCCAGGCTGTCGAACTCCGGAATGGTGCTGTTAATGGTACGCAGCACCATGCCGACCGCGCTCATTTGCACGAAGGCCGAGACACGGAAGCGCCCCAGGTCGCCCGGACTGATCGCGAAGTTGGCCTCCTTGGTCTGTTCGAACGAGGCGGTCTGCTTGTCGTTCATGATCGAACGGGCCAGGTCGGACGTATGGGCCGGCGTCAGTGCCTGGGCGGAGACCGGCGTCATCTTGCCGTCGATCTTGATGGCCGGCGGGAAGCCGGCGGTGATGAACAAGTCCGAACCTTTTTTGCTGACCATCAGGCGCAGCAGGTCGAACATGAATTTTGAAGCCTGGTCGCGTTCCATTTTTTAATCAGCCTGGGAAGTTGTCTGGGATCTTGGCTGCAGCACGTGCCGCGGCCGGGGAGATCACGTTGCGGCGAACCAGGTCCGTCAGGTTCTGGTCCAGCGTCTGCATGCCGACATTGTTGCCGGTCTGGATCGAAGAGTACATCTGCGCGATCTTCGCTTCGCGGATCAGGTTACGGATCGCCGGCGTGCCGACCATGATTTCGTGCGCGGCGACGCGGCCGGAGCCGTCCTTGGTCTTCAGCAGAGTCTGCGAGATGACGGCCTGCAGCGACTCCGACAGCATGGCGCGCACCATTTCCTTTTCTTCCGCAGGGAACACGTCGATGATACGGTCGATGGTTTTCGCGGCCGAGGAGGTGTGCAGGGTGCCGAACACCAGGTGGCCGGTTTCCGCGGCGGACAGCGCCAGGCGGATGGTTTCCAGGTCGCGCAATTCGCCCACCAGGATGGCGTCCGGGTCTTCCCGCAGCGCCGAGCGCAGCGCGTTGTTGAACGACAGCGTGTGCGGGCCCACTTCGCGCTGGTTGATCAGGCACTTCTTCGATTCGTGCACGAATTCGATCGGGTCCTCGATCGTCAGGATGTGGCCGTACTCGTTTTCGTTGAGGTGGTTGATCATTGCCGCCAGCGTGGTCGACTTGCCGGAGCCGGTCGGGCCGGTCACCAGCACCAGGCCGCGCGGCTTCATCGCGAAGTCGGCGAAGATGCGCGGCGCGTTCAGTTCGTCCAGCGACAGGATCTTGGAAGGAATGGTACGCAGCACGGCTGCGGCGCCGCGCTCCTGGTTGTAGGCGTTGACGCGGAAACGCGCCAGGCCCGGAATGGCGAACGAGAAGTCGCATTCGAGCATCTCTTCATATGCCTTGCGCTGGCCGTCGTTCATGATGTCATAGATCATGCCGTGCACGTCCTTGTGCTCCAGCGGCGGCAGGTTGATGCGGCGCACGTCGCCGTGCACGCGAATCATTGGCGGCAGGCCTGCAGACAGGTGCAAGTCTGATGCCTTGTTCTTGACGGAGAATGCGAGAAGTTCGGAAATGTCCATTTATAATCCCTGTGCTTTTTCAATAGCCAAAAAAGCTTGGCCCTGTCTCATTCGATTATGTCCACAATAGCCCACAACTTGCAAGTTGTTACTGAAGCAATTAACGTTGCCGCGCGCGAAGCGCGGCGCGCGCCCAACGAAGTGCAGCTGCTGGCCGTGTCCAAGACCTTCCCGGCGCAGGCAGTTTTCGAGGCGGTGCTGGCGGGGCAGCGTGCTTTCGGTGAAAACTATGTGCAGGAAGGCGTGGACAAAATCCACGAATTGGCAAGAATGCGCGGTTGCACGCCGTTGGAGTGGCATTTTATTGGACCAATCCAGAGCAATAAGACGCGTCTTATAGCCGAAAACTTCGATTGGGTGCACACGATTGAACGCGAGAAGATCGCGCAGCGCCTGAGCGAGCAGCGGCCCGCAGGCCTGCACCCGCTGCAGGTCTGCATCCAGGTCAATACCAGCGGGGAGGCCAGCAAAAGTGGCGTGCTGCCCGCCGACGCCGCAGCGCTGGCCCGTACCGTGGCTGCGCTGCCGCGCCTTGTCTTGCGCGGCTTGATGTCAATCCCCGAGCCGGAAGACGATTTCGACAGGCAGTGCGCGGCCTTCCGCGTGCTGCGTGAACTCTACGAACATTTGCGGGCCGACGGCCTGCCGCTCGACACCCTGTCGATGGGTATGTCGGCCGATATGCGCGCTGCCATCCATGAAGGCGCGACCATCGTGCGCGTCGGCAGCGCCATTTTCGGCGCCCGCGACTACAACAAAGGATGACGTGATGAAGATTGCATTTATCGGCGGCGGCAATATGGCCGCTGCGCTGATCGCCGGCCTGGCCGGCAAGCTGACGCCGGGCGCGAATATCCACGTGGTGGACCCGAACCCGGCCTCGCTTGAGAAGCTGCGCCAGGAATACGGCGTGACCGTCGCCGCGGCGGCAGGCGAGCCGGTGGCTGCCGCCGAAGTGCTGGTGCTGGCAGTGAAGCCGCAGGTGATGCACGAAGTCACGCAGCAGTTGCTGCCGCTGCTGCAGGCGGCGCAGGCAGCCGGCCGCAAGCCGCTGGTGCTGTCGATTGCGGCCGGCATCCGCGCCGCCGACCTGTCGCGCTGGCTGGGCGGCTACCAGTCCATCGTGCGCACCATGCCGAACACGCCGGCCCTGATCGGCATGGGCGTGACCGGCATGGTGGCGTCTTCCGGCGTCAGTGTGCAGCAGCGCGCAGCGGCCGACCAGATCCTGCTCGCTGTCGGCGCCACCGTGTGGCTGGACGATGAAGCGCAGATCGACGCCGTGACCGCGGTGTCCGGCAGCGGCCCGGCCTATGTGTTCTATTTCATCGAGGCGATGCAGCAGGCGGCCGAGGAACTGGGCCTGAGCGCCGAGCAGGGCAAGGCGCTGGCAATGGCCACCTTCACCGGCGCAGCCCAGTTGGCAGCACAGTCGCCCGACCCGGTGCCGCTGCTGCGCGAGAAAGTGACGTCGAAAGGCGGCACCACTTATGCGGCGCTGACCAGCATGGAAGCAAGCGGGGTCAAGGCCGCCATCATTACTGCCGTGAAGGCGGCCGCTGCGCGCGGCAAGGAATTGGGCGAGCAGCTCGGCGCGGCGGGCTGAGGGATTTCAGGCCGCCAGGTTAGCGTTGGCGTTGGAATTGGCGGCAGCTGCAGCGGCAGGCTTGGCCAGGCTGGCCAGCAGCGCCGCCAGCTCGCTTTCCACCTCGGTGAGCAGCGGCGGGATGCGCTCGACCATGCCGTTATTGGCCAGCGTTTCGACCAGGCCGCACAGGGCGGCCAGCTCGCGCGCGCCAAACAGGCCGGCGCTGCCTTGCAGGCTGTGCGCGTTGAGGCTGATGGCCGGCATGTCGGCGCACTGGATGCCTTGCCGGATCGCAGCCAGCTGGCGCGGGCCTTCCCGCATGAAGGCGGCGCAGGCGGCAGGGCTCAGGGCGCGGCCGGGCGGAGTGGGCGAGGCGCCGCCAGCGGTGCCGAACATGGCGTCCAGCTCGGCCCGGCGCGGCGACTGCGCCAGCAAGCCGGCATGGCGGCCGATTTCAGCGTGCAGGCTCGCTTCGTCGATAGGCTTGGGCAGGAAACCATTGGCGCCCGCTTCCATGAAGCGCTCGCGTTCTTCGGCTGCCGCGTTCGCGGTCAGCGCAATCACCGGAATATCGGGCTGGCGCACGCCGGCCGCACCGGCACGCAGCAGGCGCAGGGCGGCAATGCCATCCATGCGCGGCATGCGGCTATCCATGATCACCAGGTCGAAGTCGCGTTCCGCCAGGCGCGCCAGCGCAGCGGCGCCGTCTTCGGCGATGGTTACTGCATGGCCCATCTCGCCCAGCAGCTCGCGCAGGATGATCTGGTTGGTGCTGCCGTCTTCCGCGCACAGCACCTGCAGGTGCGCCGCATGGGGGGCGCGTGCTTCCAGGGTCCGCTCTGTTGCAGGCTGGCCGGGCTGCAGCGGCAGCCACACGTCGAATACGCTGCCGGCGCCGCGTTCGCTGCGGACTTCGATGGTGCCGCCCATGACGTCGACAATGTTCTTGCAGATCGCCAGTCCCAGGCCGGCGCCACCGTATTTGCGGGATGTGGCGGCATTGGCTTGCTCGAATTTGCGGAACAGGCGGGAGATCGCATCCGCTTCGATGCCGATGCCGGTGTCGCTGATGGCCAGCACGATGCCGCCGTTGTGCGCCACGCCGGCAGTCATGCGCACCTCGCCGCGTTCAGTGAACTTGACGCCGTTGCCGACCAGGTTCATCACCACCTGGCGCAGCCGCACCGGATCGCCGCGCCACCAGCGCGGCATGGCCGGGTCGATCTCCGCTACCAGTGAAATGCCCTTGGTTTCCGCGCGATCGGCCAGCAGCGCCACCACGTCGCGCAGCAGGGCTGGCAAATCGAAGTCGATGCTTTCGAACGGCATCTTGCCTGCTTCCAGGCGCGAGAAGTCGAGGATGTCGTTAATGATGTGCAGCAGCACTTCCGCGTTGCCCAGGCCGATGCGCAGCTTGTTGCGGGTTTCCGCCGACAGCGTGCGGTCCTTTTTCGCGAGCTGCAGCATGCCGATCACGCCGCCCAGCGGGGTGCGCACCTCGTGGCTGATCATGGCCAGGAATTCCGATTTCAGCTCGTTCGATTCCTCGGCAGCCTTGCGCGCGGCAGTCGATTCGCGCAATTCGAGGTCGCGCGCCTGCAGGGTGGCCACCTGGTTTTCCAGTCCATTCAGCAGGTAGGCGCAAGACACCACCAGTACTGCCGCCACCAGCGTGAAATTCAGCGTCACCAGCGACCAGTGCATCAGCCGGCTGACAAAGAGATTGCTCAGGCCCGGATCGATGTTGCCAAAATAGCCCGTAACGAACAGCGTGGCACTGCACCACAGCAAAGCTGCCATAGCGGGGCGGATGCCGAGCAGCACGGTGCAAAGTATCGGCACCGCCAGCAGGTAGGGCTGGACCAGCGGGCCGACGGAAAAGAGCTGTACCAGCGCGAGCAGGTAGCAGATGGCCAGGAAGGCCAGCGCGCGGAAACGGAAAGAGACGGACCGGCAGAAGTACAGGGCGCCGACGCAGGCCAGGGCGATGATATCGCTGACGATCAGCGGCCACTGGTTCATTTTTAAGCTGCCGACGACGCTTGGTATTGCCACCAGCAGGCCGAGGAAGAAGGCGACGGCGCACAAACCGTTCAGCAGGTTGTTGCGCCAGGTCTGCAGGCAGTTCGCCGGTTGGTTCAGGCCCCCCAATCGCCGGGACAAAAAGTCCCCTGGCCCGTCGTACTGCGCGGGCCGCTCCGGATTGCCAGGGGAACGCTTGGGGGGAAACAACATTGCAACATAAAAGTTTTGGCTAAGGGATTGATTTTACTATAACTCGTCACATGTTCAAGCGCAGTTCGACGCCGACCTGGCGCGGCGAATTAACCATTGCATACGGGGTCCCCAGCAGGCTTGTGGTCATATTGCCAATGCTGGTCACATAACGCTTGTCGAACAGGTTGTTGGCATACAACGCGAGCGCCCACTTGTGGCTGGCCGCCTGATAGCCGGCGCGGAAGTCGGTGCGCTGGGTGGCGCCGCCGACGCGGAAGCGCGGCGTGGTCAGGCAGGCGCCCTGCAGCGCATCGGCATTGCAGCGCGTGGCGCCGGTGTAGGCATGCTGCAGCGTGAAATTGAGGTCGCCGCCGGCCACGTTGCGCACCCAGTAGTCGGCGCCGAGCGCGGTGGTCCATTTCGGCGTGCCGACGGGCTGGCCATCGAGTCTGATGCCGTCGCTGGTGGTGAAGGTCTTGTAGGTCTGGTCGATGTAGGCAGTGCTCATGTTCAGGCGCAGGTCACGCAGCGGCTGCCAGCGCATCTCGAAATCGAACCCGTGCGCTTCCTGGTCGCTGCTGGTGACCTGGTAGGTCGGGATGGCGGAGCCGTTATTCACCAGGGCCAGCGACTGCAGGTTGCTGAACTTGTATTTGTACAGCGAGGCGTTGACCAGCAGCTTGTACTGGCGATAATAGTTCTTTACGCCGACTTCGGCATTCCACACCTTTTCCGGCTCATAGGTGGCGTTCACCTGCAGCGCGTTGAAGCCGCCGGCCTGGTAGCCCTTGGCGATGGAGCCGTACACCATCATGTCGTCATTGAGCTTGTAATCGAGCACCGCGCGCGGGCTGGTGTCGTTCCACTTGTTCTTTTTCGACAGCGGCGCCGCCGTTGCGCCGGCGCTGGTGAACTCGATGTTCTGGGTCATTGCGCCCAGCGCCATCATCAGCTGTTCCGGCGTGAGGGCGCCCATGCCGACCAGGGCGTCGAAGAAGCCGAGGTTTTGCAGGTTGGCGATGCTGTTGTCCAGGCCCGCGGCCGTGCGCGGCGGGCTGTACCAGCTGAAGCGCTTGTCGTCGCGCGTGTAGCGCACGCCGGTGGTCAGGTTCAGTTTCGGCGCCAGGTGCCAGATCACGTCGCCGTAGATAGCGGTCGCCTTGTAGCGGCCTTCGACGTGCATATTCTCCTGCCATGGGTTGCCCAGCAGCCCGGCCGGAATGTCCACCGCTGCCGCCGCGCCTTCCAGCAGGCTGAAAACGGGGAAGCCGGCCACGTTGCCGAAAATGGTGTCCAGGGTATTGGTGTTGGTGTTGACCTGGCTGGTCTGCCGGGCTTTCTCGTGGTAGAAGCTCAGGCCCGTGACCCAGTCGGCGATACCGGTGTTGCCGGACAGGCGGAATTCCTGCTGCCAGCTTCGATTGCGTTCGTAGTTTTCCGTATCGACGTAATGCGTGACCAGGTTGGTGCCATCGTTGTCCTGCCGGTTGCGCGAGTCGAAGCGGCGGTAGCCGGTGGTGGAGTTGAAGGTGGCCCAGCCGAGCGGCACCTCGATGCGCAGCGTGCTGCCGCGGAAGTCGCGCGTTTCGCCATTGTTCATGGCATCGTTGTAGACCGGCGCCGTGCGCGGGTCGAGGTAGCTCGATGGATCGGCTGGCACCACCGGCACGCCTGCCACCAGGCCGATGGCGGGGCGCGCCATGTGGTCGAGCTTTTCCGCTTCCACCGACAGCAGCACCTTGGCGCGCGCCGGCGCATCCCAGCGCAGGGTGGCGCGCACGCCGTTGTCGTTGCCATGCTGGAGTTTTTGGCCGGTGGCCGCGTCTTTCAGCCAGCCATCGGTGCCGTGATGCACGGCGGTGATGCGCAGCGCGGTGGTGTCGCTCAGGGGAGTATTGGCCAGCAGCTCCACATTGCTGGTGTGGAAGCGGCCGTAGCGCAGGCGCGCTTCGAGTTCGGTGTCGCGGCCCGGTTCGCGCGTCACGACGGAGATGGCGCCAGCCGCGCTGTTGCGGCCGAATAGGGTGCCTTGCGGGCCTTTCAACACTTCGATGCGCTGCACGTCGTTGAAGTTCATGATGGCGCCGCCGGTCTTGCCGGCGTAGACGCCGTCGATGTACATGCCGACCGGGGCATCGGTACCGATGCCGAAATCGCCGGTGCCGATGCCGCGCAGCGACAGCGAAGGCTGGGTTGCCTGCTCGGCATTGACCGACAGGCCGGGTATGTAGCCGTTCATCTCCGCCAGGCTGGGCGCCGCCAGCTTGTCGATCTGGTCGGCGTTGATGATCTGCAGCGCGATTGGCACGTCCTGCGCCTGCTGCGTGCGGTTCTGCGCGGTGACGACCACCACATGGGTTTCTTCCTTCGGCGCCGGATCGGCGGCCAGGGCGGCGCCGCTGCAGACAAGCAGGGCGCTGGAAATGCTGGAGGACAGGATTTTCTTGCGCAGCTTCATGTGGTCTCCCTCTTTATTGTCAGTTGCAGCTTTCCTTCATCGATGCGATCCATTCGCGAATCAGTTCGACACCTTCGCGATGCGAGGTGGTGCGTCCCAGTTCCGGCATCATCACGCCGGTTTCGGTCGACTTCAGGCGGAACACGAAAATCGAGTCGTCCGGCTTGCCGGGATTGATGCCGAAGGAATTGCCGCCGGTCCCGGCGCCCGCCGCCACAGGCGGCTTGCACAGGCCCAGGTGCTGGTTGGCCGGCGCACCGATCTCCAGGTGCAGGGCGGTGGTATTGGCCGTGCCCTTGTTGTTGTGGCAGTGGGCGCAATTGATGTCGAGATAGGCGCGGGCGCGGGCGTCGACCGGGGCGCTCTTGTCGCGCCAGTCGACGTTGTGCGGCACATCGGCGGCGGGCAGGCCATGCAGGTAGCCTGCCTGCACCATCTTTTCCAGTTGCCCGTTCAGGTTGATGTGGCGCGCTTTCAGCCCAAGCGGCTCGAACTTCCTGCTTTTCAGGTCCGCCACATGGCAGGAAGCGCACTGGTTCACGTTCGGCACCACGTAGGTGAATTTCTGGCGGCCCTGGGCCGACACCAGTTCCATCGGAATCTGGTCGCCGGTGCGTTTCAGTTCGGCCTCGGTTTGCGCTTCGTTCCATACATAGGGCAGGGCGATCCAGCCTGACTCGCGGCGCACCAGCAGGCGTGTCTCCATCAGACGTACTTTGGCCAGATCAAGGGTGCTGTCGGCGCCGCTGTCGTCGGTCGCCCGCACGGCCTGGCTGCCGCCGTCGCGCGGGTAATAGAAGGTCTTGCTGATGATTGTGCCGACCGGGAAATCGAAGGCGGAATCGGGTTGGTAGGCGGCCGACATGCCTTTGGGCATCCACACGGTGCGCAGTTTGTGGGCGTAGTCGCTGAACAGCGGCGTATTCAAGGTGTAGGGCAGCACTTCCTTGTTCAGCACCAGGCGGCCCTCGCTGGCGGCCATCAGGCGCCATTCGCTGAGTTTTTCGGGGCGCCCGTCGGCGACGAAATTCACCGGTTGGGCAGGCGGTGCAGGGCTGCGTGCGCAGGACGCGAGAACCAGCGCGCACGCCGCCATGCCGGCCGCCCGCAGCGGGCGGAAAGCAGGGACGGCAAGCTTCATCAGGATTGCGTACTGAGTTGAGGGATGGTGACCGGCGGCAGCTTGGCAAGCTCGCAGCGGTGCGGCGCCGAATCGGCTTTCGGGTTCTTGTATTTGTTGGGGCCATCGGCGTTCAGCACTTCGACGCCGTCCTGCACGCAGATGCGGGCTTCGGCCGGCATCACGCCATTCTTTGCCAGCGCATTGTCCGCGTAGCCGTCCCACAGCACATCGGGCAGGTGGCCGGACAGGCCGTACATCGCCACCTTCAGCGCTTTCAGGTCCAGGCCATCGGGCGCATCGCCGCCGCCCTTGAAGCGGTTGCCGTAGACGTAGATCGCCTTGGGATACGGGTCGTAGTCCTTGGCCACGCCCTTCTCGGTGAAGTAGCCGGTCGAATGGTAGCTGGAAATGATGACGTTGGCGGTCTGGTTGTTGCTGATGTCGTTGTCGAAGATCTCCACCTTCGAGTTCGAGTTGATCACCACGCCCGAGCCGGCCGGCACGCTGGCCACCGCCGTGCCCTTGGCGGCAAAGTTGCCCAGGTTGTTTTCGATGACCTTGTTCCTGAATACGCGCGTGCTGTGGCCCGGCTGCTGCAGGTTCGGCATATTGAACACCAGGATGCCGCCGGTATTGCCGGTAGCGACGTTGTCGTAGACGTCGGCGTTGATGGTGTTCTCGATTTCGATGCCGGCCACATTGGCTTCGGCGCGCGAATTGCGCACCACCACGTTCTGCGACTGGCCGACGTAGATGCCGGCGTCCGAGGCGGCGATGGCCACGCAGTTATCGATCAGCACATTCCTGGTCTTGACCGGGTAGATGCCGTAGGCGCCGTTGGTGACTTTGGAGCCGCCGGTCCACTGCACTTTCACGCCGCGGATCGTAATATGGTCGCCGTCATTGATCTTCAGGCCATCGCCCTTGGAGTCCTCGATGGTCAGGCCTTCGATGGTGAAGTTGTTGCCGTAGACGAGCAGGCCTTCGGGGCCCGTTACCTGCGGCTTGAATGACAGGATGGTCTTGTCCATCCCGGCCCCGCGTATGGTCACGCCGTCGGCGCGCAGCTGCAGCCCGCTGGTGAACTTGTATTTGCCGGCCGGGATCTCGATCACCGAACCGGGCTTGGCGTCGAGCAGTTGTTCCTGGAGTTGCTTCTGGAACGCGATGTCGGCAGCAGTTGCTGGCGCCGGCAGTGAAGGCGTGGTCTTGTAGCAGGCGGATAGCAGGCCGCACAGCGCGAGCGCGCCGATGGCTTTGTACATACATGTCTCCCATTTACTGTTGTAGGGATGCAGCAGCCAAGCCAGTATATCCGTCCATTGTTGAAATGTTATGTGCAAGATCGGCCAAATAACCTGCTAGTATCGGCCAGAATGAGAGCGCCAGTTTCAATCGCCATTGTGGTGGGGGACGACTGCTGGGGAGGCCTGGCCCTGCTGGCGCGGGAAGCGTTTGCCATCGCCGGTACGCTGCATGCACGCAACGCCGACTTGCGGGCTGCGGAACTGTTCCGGGCCCGCCTGGTTGCAATCGACAAGGCGCCAGTGCGTTCCTTCACCGGCCCGGCCCTGCAGCCGGAGGCGATGCTGGCCGACATGCCGGCGCCGCAGGCCGTGATCGTGCCGCCGTACTACCTGCCGCTGGCTGCGCGCCAGCCGATTCCGTCGGCATTGCGCGACTGGCTGCTGCATGCCCACGCCGGCGGCGCGCTACTGGTGGGCATGGCCGGCGGCATGCGCATCCTGGCCGAAACCGGCCTGCTCGATGGCCGCGAAGTGACCGGCAACCTGTCCGACCAGCGCGTCTTTGCCCAGCACTATCCCGACGTGCGCTTCAGCCCCGACGTGCCGCTGGTGATCGACGGCAGCATCATCAGCGCCGGCTCGGTCAATCCCTGCCTGGATGCCTGCAGCTACCTGGTCGGCCATTTCCACGGCGACGCGGTGGCGCACAAGCTGTCGCGCTACACCAATCCGCCCAGCCAGCCCAGCGCCGGCCATCTCGCCCTGCGCAACGCGGGACTGAAACAGCATGGCGACCAGCGTATCCGCCAGGCGCAGGAATACATCGAGCGCTGCTTCAAGCAGGAGCTGACGGTGGAAGGCGCCGCCCAGCGCGCGGCCATGAGCGTGCGCAATTTCTCGCGCCGCTTCCAGCATGCCGTGGGCATGCCGCCGCACATCTACATCGCGCGCTGCCGCGGCGAATATGCAAAGGAGCTGCTGGCCCGGCCGGGCCTGTCGATGCTGCAGGTCGCGCTGCAGTCGGGCTTCCGCACCGAAGCCATGCTGCGGCGCACCTTCAGCCAGTTGTTCGATACCACGCCGGCCGCCTACCGCGCAGCGGCGGCTGCGCGGCGCGACTGAAGCGAAGGATCAACGGCGCGCGATCAGCATGCCGACAATCACGCCGATGGCGGCGCCGGTGGCGACCGCCTTCCACGGATTGTCGTGCACATAGTGGTCGGTGGCCTGCACTGCCATCTTGCCGCGTGCCAGCATGCTGTCTTCCAGCTTCAGCAAGTCGCGCTTGGCGGTGCGCAGCGTGTCCTCGAACTTGGCTTTGACCATGCCAAGGTCTTCGGAATTGGCCGTGGCAGCGTTGCGCAGCCAGGTTTCGGCATCCTGCACGGCCTGTTTCAGGTCGCCCATCAGCTTTTCGCGGGCTTCCTGGTTTTCGTTGTGGCTATGGCTCTTGCCGTTGGCAACGCCGCCGCCATTTGGTTTCGCCGTAGTAGATTGTGGTGTCTGGTCCATGATCGCCTCGTCTCAGTGAACAGCACTCGGAGTAAATTCCAGTATAGGTCAGCGCAACGCGTAGTCGAGCGCAATGCCTGCGAAGACAGCGGCGCCGAGGTAGTTATTGTGGCGGAACGCGGCAAAGCAAGGCGCACGCTCGCGCCCGCGGATCAGGAAGTAGTGGTAAATCGCGCAAGCGGCCGCCACCGCCATGCCCAGCAGGAAGGGCAGGCCCAGGCCGAATTGCTGGCCGACCACCAGCAGGATCGCCAGGTGCACGCCGTAGCACAGCATGATGGCGGCCACGTCGAAGCGGCCAAAGGTGATGGCGGACGTCTTGATGCCGATCTTCAGATCGTCGTCGCGGTCGACCATGGCGTATTCGGTATCGTAGGCAACGGCCCAGAACACATTGCCCAGCAGCAGCAGCCAGGCCACGGGCGGCACCGTGTCCTGCACGGCGGCAAAGGCCATCGGCATGCCGAAACCGAAGGCAATGCCGAGGTAGGCTTGCGGGATGGCGAAGAAGCGCTTGAAATAGGGGTAGGTACCGGCAATGATCAGGGCGGCCACGCTCAACTGCTTGACCAGGGCGTTCAGCGGCTGGATCAGGAGGAAGGCCAGCAGTGACAGGCCGGCGGCGATCAGCAGCGCTTCCTTGCCGCTGATGCGGCCGCTGGTAATCGGGCGTTCGGCGGTGCGCTTGACGTGCTTGTCGAAATCCTGGTCGGCGTAGTCGTTGACGGCGCAGCCGGCCGAACGCATCAGGAAAGTGCCCAGCGAGAAAATCAACAGCAGCTTCCAGTCCGGCACGCCGCCGGAAGCCAGCCAGAGCGCGGCCAGGGTCGGCCACAGCAGCAGCACGGTGCCGATCGGCTTGTCCAGCCGGACCAGGCGGAAATACAGTTCGAGTTTGCTCAGGGTTGGGGTAGTCGCATGCATCCCGGCATTTTACTCCGCCTGCCCGTTCAGCATGCGGACGCCGGGCAGTTGGCAGTCGGCCACCGCGGCCACGATGGCGTCGATGGCTGCCTTGCGGGTAAAGCTCTTGCGCCAGACGATGACCACGCGCCGGTTCGGTTCCGGGTTCTCGAAATAGCGGAATGCCAACATGCCGTCGCGGCTATCCATGTCCGGCACCGAGGCGCGCGGCAGCACGGTCAGGCCGATGCCGCTGGCCACCATGTGGCGGATGGTTTCCAGCGAGGAGCCTTCGAACGTGCGCTGCATGCCATTGCCGGGCGAAGAGAAGCGCGCCATTTCGGGGCACACTTCCAGCACCTGGTCGCGGAAGCAGTGGCCATTGCCCAGCAAGAGCATGGTTTCGGTCTTCAGGTTTTCCGCTGGAATCGCGACGCGCGCGGCCCAGGGATGGTTTTTCGGCATCGCCACCACGAAAGGCTCGTCGTACAGCGCCTGCACGGCCATGCCGTGCTCCGGCAGCGGCAGTGCCATGATGGCGGCATCCAGCTCGCCCTGGCGCAGCATTTCCAGCAGCTTGACGGTGAAGTTTTCCTGCAGGACCAGCGGCATCTGCGGCGTGGTTTCGATCATCCGCTTGACTAAAGGCGGCAGCAGGTAGGGGCCGATGGTGTAGATGACGCCCAGCCGCAGTGGACCGGCCAGCGGATCCTTGTTCTGCTTTGCCAGTTCCTTGATCGCTGCGGTCTGCTCCAGCACCCGCTCGGCCTGGGCCACGATCTGCGCGCCCAGCGGGGTGACCGAGATTTCCGCCCCGCCGCGCTCGAACAGGACCACGCCGAGCTCGTCTTCCAGTTTCTTAATTGCGACAGAAAGCGTAGGTTGAGCAACAAAACACGCCTCGGCGGCGTGGCCGAAGTGTTTCGCTCTGGCAACTGCTACGATATATTTGAGCTCGGTCAGTGTCATGAACCCATTTGAACACAGTTGAATGCCTTGTTGCAATGCCGCGAATGGGGAAGGGCACTGGCTATAATGACCTGCAAAACCATATAACGAGGCGAATATGTCTTCCACACTAGGGCACGAAGAAGCCCAGTCGTATATTTTCAAGCTGCTGACGGCCATGCACCAGGTTGGCGGCTCCGACCTGTTCATTTCGGCGGATTTCCCGCCCAGTATCAAGTCCCAGGGCGCGATGCGCGCCCTGAGCCAGCAGCGCCTGACCCCGGATGTGACCCGGGCCCTGGCCTACGCCATCATGAACGAGAAGCAGCGCCGCGAGTTCGAAACCGAGCTGGAGTGCAATTTCGCGATCTCGCTGCCCAATGTCTGCCGCTTCCGCGTCAACGTCTTCGTGCAGCAGCAGGCGGT
>JBCNOX010000639.1:0-3043 GCA_039593645.1 Pseudoduganella sp. | reverse complement strand
AAGCCTGCATTGTCGCCATCGATCACGCCCAGCCGCTTCTGCGCCCCCTTCGCAACCGGCGCAATCGAAGTATTCAGCCGCAGCATCTCCGAAGCCCTCACGTTGGCCGGCTGGTTCAGCCCCGGCACACCGGTAAGGAAAGCTGTCACCAGGTCATTGCGCGGGAAGTTGGTGGGCGCCTTGGCGCCGGCACTGCCAAACAGCACTTCCACCAGCGCCGGCAGGGTCGGGTTGGTGACATAGTCGGCAAACTGCCCATCCTGCGCGGGCTTGCTGTGATTGAAGCGGTCCTTGTCCTTCAGGCCGATCACCACCTCGTTCACCAGCGGCATGCCGAGCCGCGACACCTGCGTCCACGCCCCGCCCTCCTTCGAGCCGCCGATTGGATTGATCAAACGCCCCTGGCGCAGGCTGGCCGTGGTCCAGCCGCCGATCACCGGCTCCGTGCCGGAAGTCAGGCACGACGCCGCCACTTCCAGTTCGATCGATGTGACGTTCTTGTCGTACAGGTCGTCGCGCGCGTTCTTCTCCGCGTTGGCAAGGAACTCCACTGCCGGCGCCTTGATGTTGATCAGGTCAAAGGTCTCGCCCAGGTTGACCACGAAGGAATCCTTGCGCTGCCCGACAAACATGCGCGCCGGCACAGCACAGCCGGGAATATTCACGTCATACACATGCTTGCCCGCATACCCCACGTAATCGGGAATCGACTTGTTGCCGATATTGTCGACCGGCTTGTCGAACACCGTGGCGCCATTGGGCGCCATGCGTACCGGCTGCCGCACGCCACGGCGGTCGCCGCGCACCACGTCCACCGTATAGGTTTCGCGCACATTCAGCCCGGCCGGATTGACGTCGTTAATCGGCCCGCCATTGATCACCAGCGGTATCGGCATTTTCTTGCCGCCGACCGTGAAGGCCGCGTTCTTGAACGTATTGGTGAAGCGGAACTGGAAAGTCAGGTCTTCCCGCGCATCGCCATTGTTATCGATATGGATCTCGTAAAGAGCATCCGGATTCATGGTGAAGTAGTTCGGCCCGCCGTAGGCATCCTGTAGGGGCACGTAATTCGCGATCAGGGTCACGAACTGCTCGCGCCCAGGCTCGTAGCTGCGGAACATGTAGAAGTCTGTTCCATCGACCTTGGGTTCGCGCGTGATGAACGGCGCTTCGCGATGGCTGGACGCCTGGGCTGCCGGCGCCAGGGCCGACAGCAGTGCTAACTGGACAGCAGCTTGCTTGATGAGTGCCATGGTTTCCTCCCGTGTGGTTGGTTGCCATGGCATATACGCAGCGGCGCTGCCGCCGGATTCAAATCCTCATTTATATTTGTACAGCGGCCGCGTGATTTCGATAGGCCGGATATCGAGCCGGATATTCAGCACCGAATATGCCTCGGCAACGCTGGAGACATAACCCACGCTTTCCGGTGTCTTGGTCAAGCGGAACTCGAAGCCGACCTCGGTACCGCTGGCACGCGGATTGCCGCTGGCGATGCCGATGGCCTCTTCCTGGTTGCTGTCGATCAGGCGCTCCATCAGGTCGATCACGGCATTGTTGCCGAGCACGTCGTTGCTGAACACTGCGCCACGGCCCAGCGTGCGCGTCGGGTCGATGCGGCCGCCGGCCTTGTCGTTGGAGGGCACGAACATATGGGTGCCGATATTGAACTTGTCCCCGCGGTCGAGATAACTGATCACGGCATTGCGCACGCCGAAGTGCGGCGCCTCCCTGTCCCATTCGGCGCGCGACAGGTCGATCAGCAAGGCCCCCTTGTAGCCGATGATTTCCACCTCGCGCTGGGCATTGACCACCATGGCGCTGTCTTCGTCGATGCCAAGGCCGATCTGGTAGCCCTTGGCCAGCATAGCCGGAATCATGCGCGCAAAGCGGCCGCGCACCAGCAGGTGCTGGTCCACGAATACATCGTCGCCGATGAAGCCCAGGCCGGGGCCCAGTTCGCGGCCATCCGCGATGCCGGTCTGCAGCATGGACAGGATCGCTTTCGGATTGGCAAACATGGTGCTGCTCATGATGGCTGCGCCGGCGGAGGAGCCGGCCACCACGCCGCCGCGGCGGTACACGTCCCACACCGCCTCCAGCACCGCTGTCTGGGTGCCGTCCTCGCGCAACAGCGCCTTGGTGATGCGTCCCTGGTCGCCGCCGGCGAAATAGACGCCGTCCGACTCGCGGATTTTTTTGGCCAGCGCGGCATCGTCCGCATTCTTCCTGTAATCGCTGCCGGCCAGGCGCACCGCAACTGGCACCAGGAAGGCATCCGCCCCCCACTTGCGCAGGTAGCCGATGATGGTCTGGGCCGAGCGTTCCGGGTTGCCGGCTGCCGATGGGAACACCGCGATGCGCGAGCCTTTGCCGCCCGCCAGCTTCACCACGCGCTGCCAGACATCCGCATTGTCGCCGCGCAGTCCGCCGCCGATGATGACCAGTGAACCCTGGTGCGCAGCTACCGGCGAAGGCGCGATGGCAGCCGAACCGCCGCTGACGGTGCCGCTGGCGCCGGCCACGATGCGCACAGGGGCCACCGTATCGGGCAGCGGCGCAGGCGTTGACGGGGGCGCGGTAGGAGGCCTGGACGGTGCGTCCGGCGGCGGCGTGGTACTGGTGCGCCCAGTGGAGGCAGGAACGGGATTCTTGGGCGGCGCTTCGCGGGCGTGGATAGGAAGACCGCATGCGGCTAGCATGGCCAGACCCAAACGGGCCAGGCCGGCGGGGGAGTACAGCTTCACGATGGCCTCCTGTTCTGCTTGCTCACTGGCATCGCTGCTAGACATCTGGGTAACACCTTTCCAACAGTGTAGCCGGACGCGACGGTGGAGTAAAACGCTATCGCGCGTCCGCGCACGCTTTATTTTATTGCGGCTTCAGGTATTTCTCAGGCAGCGGGGTCTTTTCGCCCTCCGGCTGCCACAGGAGTTGCGAAATCCACCAGCGTTTGCCGTCGTTGACAAGCTGGATCGAGTTGATGCCGCGCACAAAAGGCTTGTCCGCCGGGGCATGGCGCGCCTCATAGGTGCTGAAAACC
>JBCNOX010000638.1:0-3070 GCA_039593645.1 Pseudoduganella sp. | reverse complement strand
GGGCTGGACAAGATTGACCGAAAGATACTGCGCATCCTGCAGGACGATGCACGGATTGCGATGAAGGACTTGAGCGAGCAGGTCGGGCTGTCGATCACGCCGACCATCGAGCGGGTCAAGCGCATGGAGCGCGATGGGGTGATTGCCGGCTATCACGCGCGGCTCAATCCGCGCGCATTGGGCGCCAGCTTGCTGGTGTTTGTGGAAATTACGCTGAACCAGAAATCGGCCAGCCATTTCGAGCAGTTCCGGCGCGAGGTGCTGCGCATTCCCGAGGTGCAGGAGTGCCATCTGGTGTCGGGCGATTTCGACTACCTGATCAAGGCCCGCATCCATGAAATGGCGGAATACCGCAAGCTGCTCGGCGACATGCTGTTGAACCTTCCGGGCGCGGCGCAATCCAAGTCTTATGTGGTCATGGAGGAAATCAAGGAAACGTTGATTTTGCCCACGGAGCCGGCACCGTAGCGGCGTGACAATGACATTTTGTGGCCAGGGAGCGTACCATGTCTTCGAACAAACCCGATCCGGTGGTGCATATGTCCGAGTTCACCGAACTGAAGCAGGAACTATTGCTCGAGATTGCAAAAGTGCGTGTCGAAATCCTGCGCTGGGTGCTGGCGCAGACGCTCACCCTGATCGGCGCCATGGCTGCGTTCAAACTGTTTGGGTGATGAGCTCACTTGGTCTAGAATGCGATTAGCCTGGACTGAGCGAACGGAGTATTTGTGCAAAGCACTTATGGAGCCGCGAGCATCACCAAACCAGCCGACCCGGCGCCGGCTGCCCCCGAGCACGCTGTTCACTTGCGTGGGCTCGACGAACACCTTTCCTCCGATCAAAGCTTCACCTCCAACCTGGCCCGTACCGTCGGCGCCATCGCCAGTACCGAAGGCACGCTGACCCTGGCGCAATTTGCCGCCGTGACCGACCTGGCCGGCGATGGCCGCGCCTCGGCCGTCTTCACCGCCATCATGCTGAACGCCATCGAATGCGGCATCACTGTCGATTGGGCCTTGCAAGCCTTGGCCAGGTCCAGTCCGACAGTGGCGGATCAGGCGCGCCACAAGGCTTTCAACCTGGTGAAGCCGCTGCTGGCGCTGCAAGGCACCGCCGCCCGGCCGCTGGCGCACAAGATCGCCAAAGCCCTGCACATCAAGCTGACGCCGGAACAGTTGTTCGGCCTGCCGCCGGAGGAAGAGCGCCGCCTGCTCAGCAACCTGGGCAACCAGGCGCGCAAGCTGGTCAAGGGCAGGGGGCTGGCCGATGCGGTGGCCGACTTCGGCCGTGCGATGGGCCACGCCGAACTCCTCAATCATGCGCGTGGCTACAACGGTGGCCTGATGAGCCAGGAGGAATTGCAGACCGCCGTCGAACGTGCCGTGTCGACCATTTGCGATGGCATCGAAAGCTACCGCGAGCACGAGAATTCGCCGCTGGCCTGCGAAGCCAGTGCCGCCGGCTTGCTTGCCACTGCCCAGCAATTGCACCATCAGGTGCAACAGCGTCTGGCGCTGGTCGACGCGCGCATCGCTTACGAGCGCCGCATGCTGAACCAGGATATCGACGATGCCGTGCACGATGCCGGCAATGCGATCGAACTGGCGCTGGCCTGCCATCCGGAAGCCAACGAGCGCGCCAGCGGCGAGCAATTCGGCAAGGAAATGGAATCGCGCCTCGACCGGGTCGTGCGGCGCAAGGAGGAAGTGCTGGGCTTGCTGCAGCACGACCTGTCGCTGTTCCAGTCGGATATCCGGCTGACCCAAAACACGGTGTTTGAACGCCAGCACCACGCCACCCTGGCGCGACTGATGCCGCGCATGCGCGTCGGCACCCGTTTGGCGCAAACGGTCGACACGGCGGCCAATGTCACCCTGATGGGCAGCGCCGTTGCGGCGGCCGGCACCGGCACCGCGGCCTACCTGTTCGGGGTTGCCGTGGTGCTGCCTGTGGTGGCGCCGGCAGCGCCCTTCGTGGGCGGAGCCGTGCTGCTGGCCGGCGCCTTCAAATGGTTTGCCGATGCCGGCCGCCGCAAGCGTTCGGAGATCCTCGACCGCCGCCGCGCCTTCGAGGACGAGCTGCGCAAGCGCCTGCAGGAAGTGCAGGCGGCCTTCGGCCGCCAGTTGGATCGCATTGCCGCCAGCTTCCACGAATCGGCCACCCAGTTGCTGACGCCGCTGATGCTGGAGGCGGAAGCGGCCGGCCGCGTGCAGGCGGTGCGTAAACGTATTGCCGATAAGGTCATTTCCCAGGCCCAGGCGGCCATTTCCCAGCTGCGGGCAGCGATGGCGGCCCACGCCTGAAGTGTTGCGTATCGGCAATGTATGTGCGTTACCGAACGTAAGTTACAGACTTGCTTTGGTACAATAATTGGCGCGCAACGCACTTTCTCAACTACTTATATAATCACGACCATGAAGACCCAGCTCCTAGCCGCCGCCATGCTGGCGCTCAGCACTTCTGCTTTCGCCACCGATGTTGGCGTTTCCGTCACTGTCGGCCAGCCGGGCTTCTACGGCCGCATCGACCTCGGCAATATGGCGCCGCCGCCCGTGCTGTACCCACAGCCGGTGATCATCCAGCGCCCGGCACGCATCATCGCCGAGCCGCTCTACCTGCGCGTTCCGCCAGGCCATGCTAAGGATTGGGGCAAACATTGCGGCAAGTACAATGCCTGCGGCCGCAATGTCTACTTCGTGCGCGACGACTGGTATACCAACGAGTACGCGCCACGCTACCGTGATGACCACCGTGGCGGTGGCCGCGACTACGACCGCGAAGACCGCGGTGGCGATCGCGGCGATGACCATGGTCACGGCCATGGCCATGGCAAAGGCCACGGCAAGGGCCACGGCAAGCACAAAGACTAACCCGGTGGCATAGCCGGGTTGGCAGCCCGCTTTCCACCGAATTCAGGAGAACTGTTTGCAGAGCAAATATGTGATCGTAGGTGGAGGGGCGGGCGGCCTTGAGCTGGCCTGCAAACTGGGCCGCAAGCTAGGCCCGCAACAGGTGATGCTGGTCGATAGCCGGCTTTACCACATCTGGAAGCCCTCGCTGCACGAGGTGG
>JBCNOX010000637.1:0-3071 GCA_039593645.1 Pseudoduganella sp. | reverse complement strand
TTGGTTCGCGGCATGGCCGTCGCGCTGGCGGCTATCTGGTTGGTGTACCTGATCTGGCCGGTCACTGCCGCGCCGAAGCCCGCACCATCGGCACCACCCGGCAAGGTTTCTCTGGTGACGGTGGCACTGGGTGGCGTCGTCATCGTGATGCCGTTGATGCTGGTCTATCTGCTGTTTGGCCTGGTCGACGTGTTGCCGGTGATGATCGCCACGGTGATGCTCGTGGCCAATTTCGACCTGCAACGCGGGCGCATGCATGCCTTGGCCATGATTGTCGGCAACTTCGCCGGCGGCCTGCTTGGGTTGTTGTTGCACACGCTGCTGCTGACCACCCCAACTCTGCCGTTCTTGACGGTATCGCTATTCGCCGTGTTGCTTGGCTTCGGTAAACGCATCAGCGTTGGCGGCCCAGCGGCAGGCGTCGCGGTGCTCGCTTGCAACGCGATGCTGATCATCCTCAGCACCGCGATCTCCTCCGATACGGGCTCTTTCTCTCTGTGGCTGATGCGTGTGCTCCAGTTTGCGCTCGCTGGCGCATTTGCCGTGAGCATGATGACGCTGATCTGGCATCGCGCCAGACGTTCACCCTCGTGAAGCCCGCGCGGGTCAGGTCACTGAGAGCCACACCCTCCGTTTCAGCGACAGCCAGCTTTGCGCGGCTACTCTAGGCCCACGCGTGAAACATGAGGTGTTGCCATGACCGCGGATACGAAGACCCCGCTTGAACACGTCAACGATGTGCTCGCGCAGCTCAAGGAAATGCGCCACTACGCCAAGAACAACGTCGAGGCGCTGACGGCGCAGTGGCTGCTTTTCGACGGCGAGCTCAAGAAGCTCAAACAGGCCGGACCGATCGAGACGTTGATGACGCGACAGAGCGAGCTGCACGACGCCCTGAATGATCAGATCGCCACGCTGGAGGAATTGGCCGCGACATTGCAGCCGCCTCCGGAAGAGGCGTAGCCATCGGCTGGAGACCCTTACGGCAGTTCTGCGCGAAGGGCCTTAGGGGTCCAGTGATGCTTTTGCGGCGGGAGCTTGATCATCAACGCGCATCGCTCCGCGAGTTCGACAGCGAGTGTTATGGATCACGCCTCGCCCATCGCACGCGGAATGACTCGTCAGCTCCCAGGCACTTCTTCTGGCCATGGGCGAATGCCGCCCTGCGGAAGCGGAGCCAGGAAATCCGATACCGGCTCAAGAATCAACTCAGGCAAGCTCTCGGCGATGCAATCGCGCAACCGTTGCCAGGCTTCCGGATCGACCGAGTCGCGCGCCAGTCCTGCCGCTTTTGCGTCGGCAGATGGCCATTGCGTATAGCTGTACCAAATATTGTCCGGGCCGCGATGCAAACGCGAACCCAAGGAACCTCGTTCGGTCAGCAGCAAGTGCGTAATGCGCGACCACGCCTGGACAAAGGTTGCTTCCGTTCCAGGATGCAACCGCCAACGATAGAGCGCGCAGAACGCGGGGGAAACGTCGCTCATAGATCTCCTAGGGAATCGGCAACAGTTGAGCAGGTTGCTTGGGTACTTCCGCCCTCTTCAGCGTCCAGAAATGCATGCATCGACAGCAGACCCGGCAACCTCGTTGCACGGCTTGACTCACGATCGCACGAATATCCCAGCGATGAGGAGCACGATACCAAGCGCACCGACAACGCGGGCACCAAAACCAGTGCCTTGTGCAGGCATGGCGCGAAACGCCCGATAGATGTCGGGAATGGTGGCGTTGCTCTTTATGTTGGGAAGCAGGCCGAAGGCCTCATACCAACCGGAGCACAAGCAAGAACATGCGAAAAAATAGGATCGAGGTGCGTCATAAAGCAACAAGCACATGGGCCCCACAACCAGGGCGATCACAGCGCCAAACAACTTATTCCGACTGAATTTCCCTGCACTTCTCATCGATACGATCCATTGATCATGTGAAGTTACGCATTCCGAGCGGCATTTCGGTTCGAACCCGCCGCCGCGGGACCTTGGCGATCTCCGTGCGTCCGATCTGGGTCGAAAGCGGACACTCGTTAAAGTTGCCTCAATCAGCCTGCGCCGAAGGCAGGTCCGGGTTGACCGCAAGCTAAAAAAGGCTACCGACAGCGATTGCTACAACTCGCCAGCAGTCCCGATTCATCCGAAAGCCTGCTTGATGCGTTCAACAAAAATACGTCATACCTCGAGGTCAAATCGCCTCTGCATTTCGCGCTGCCCTATCTTGGTCACGGACAGGACACGACTTTCGAAGTCCTTGACCACCCATTTACGCTGCAAGGCTATGCTCAATAGACCGGCGCCGACTGCTCCGGCAAGATGCGGCCGCCGTTCGCTCCAGTCCAAACAATCGCAGGCAAAACGGCGCCGTTGCGCGCGCGCGGCGGAGACATCCATCCCCAACTTTGCCAATTCATCTGTTCCTTCAACAGTAAGGTCGTAGAGACCCTGGCTGCCAGGCACGTCTGACAGCCAACCCATGTCCCGCAAACGGTCTCGTAGCGCGACGCCCAAAGCGCCAGCCATATGGTCATAGCATGTGCGCGCAGCTCGCATGCGCTCCGGGGTATTGGGCTCAAACTTCCCTATCGGTCCACCCGCGATCACCGTAAGTGCCTCAATGGCAGCGGCAACCTGATGATCGTGCAGGCTGTAGTAGCGGTGCCTGCCTTGTACATGCATCAACACCAGACAGCGCTCCCGCAATTTGGCCAAATGGACGCTGGCGGTGGACGGGTTGACCCCGGCAACCAGCGCGAGCTCGGTGCTGGTTCGCGCGCGGCCATCCAGCAGTGCGCACAGCATGCGCGTGCGCGCTGGCTCCGCGATCGCTGCGGCCATTTCGGAAACTGCTTCCTCGGGCTGCTTTACATCCATAGTTTGATCGTTAGCGAAGTGTAGGGCTTGAAGAAGCGAGAACATCTTCGGCATGAGACCTGAAGATCGATTCAGCAGCGACCAACAAGCCCATCAACCGCCGCCTTCAATGGCGCACGACATGAGGCGTCGCAAGTTTCTTTCAGGAACCGCCGCGCTGGCCGCCTTTTGCGTTGCGGCGTCTTCCGGCTTCGACGCGCTTGC
>JBCNOX010000636.1:0-3080 GCA_039593645.1 Pseudoduganella sp. | reverse complement strand
CCGTTTATTCGGACGCCGATGCCAATGCCAAGCACGTCGCCGTGTGCGACGAAGCGGTGAATATCGGCCCGGCCGCTGCGAAGGAGTCCTACCTGTGCGGCGACAAGCTGATCGCCGTGGCGCTGGCTACCGGTGCGGAGGCGATCCACCCGGGCTACGGCTTCCTGTCCGAGAACGCCGAGTTTGCGGATGCCTGCGCCGAAGTGGGCCTGGCCTTCATTGGCCCGCCGGCTTCCGCCATGCGCGCCATGGGCTCCAAGTCGGCCGCCAAGCAGCTGATGGAGAAGGCCAATGTGCCGCTGGTGCCGGGCTACCACGGCGACAATCAGGATGCAGGCTTCCTGCAGGAACAAGCCGACCGCATCGGCTACCCGGTACTGCTGAAGGCTTCGGCTGGCGGCGGCGGCAAGGGTATGCGCGTGGTTGAATCGTCCGAAGCATTCAAGGATGCGCTGGCATCCTGCAAACGCGAAGCGATCAGCTCCTTCGGCGACGACAAGGTGCTGGCGGAGAAATACCTGCAGCGCCCGCGCCACATCGAGATCCAGGTGTTTGCCGACACGCACGGCAACTGCATCTACCTGTTCGAGCGCGACTGCTCCGTGCAGCGCCGCCACCAGAAGGTATTGGAAGAGGCACCGGCGCCAGGCATGAGCGCCGAACGCCGTGCTGCGATGGGCGAAGCTGCCGTGGCGGCCGCACGGGCGGTGGGCTACGTCGGCGCCGGTACGGTGGAATTCATCGCCAACCAGGACGGCAGTTTCTACTTCATGGAGATGAACACCCGCCTGCAGGTCGAACATCCGGTGACTGAAATGATCACCGGCACCGACCTGGTGGAATGGCAGATCCGTGTCGCCGCCGGCGAAACCCTGCCGAAGAAGCAGGAAGAACTGGCCATCAACGGCCACGCGATCGAAGCGCGTATCTACGCCGAGAATCCGGAGAAAGGCTTCCTGCCGTCGATCGGCACGCTGCGCCACCTGGAAACGCCGGCAGGCGTCAACTTTGAACTGGGCGGGGTGCCGGGCCATCCGGCCGCCGTGCGCATCGATTCCGGCGTACGTGCCGGCGATGCGATCTCGCCGTTCTACGATCCGATGATCGCCAAGCTGATCGTCTGGGGCGCGGACCGCAAGCAAGCGCTGGCCCGGATGGCGCAAGCGCTGTCTCAGTACCAGATCGTGGGCCTGGCAACCAATATCGCTTTCCTTAAACGGCTGGTAGAAGGCGATGCCTTCGCCAACGCCGACCTGGACACCGGCCTGATTGAACGCAACCACGACGCGCTGTTCCCGCCTGCACGCTCGATCCCGGTAGCAGCCGTGGCGCTGGCCGCCGTATCGCTGATCGAGGAAGAGAAGGACAAGTCGGCCGCACAGTCGGGCGCCAACAAGGGCGACCCGTGGGGCCAGGCGCTGGGCTGGCGCATGAATTTCAACTATGCGCGCAAGCTGGCTTTCAGCGACGAGCATGGCAAGCAGTACACGCCGATGCTGACCTACCTGCCGCACGGCTGGCACTTCGAGATCAAGGGCCTGGAAGTCGACCTGTCGCTGTTCAAGCAGGACGGCGTGGACCTGAGCATCAAGCTGGGCGAAACTTCGGTGCACGGCACCGTGCGCCGCGATGGCGATGTGTTCCACGTGTTCACCGGCGGCGGCCACTATGTGCTGGACTATAACGACCCGATGGCGCACGCCGGCGAGTCCGAGGCCGAAGGCGGCCGCCTGACTGCGCCAATGCCAGGCAAGGTCGTGGCCGTGCTGGCCGAAAAGGGCAAGGAAGTGAAGAAGGGCGATGCGCTGGTCATCATGGAAGCGATGAAGATGGAGCACACCATCTCCGCTCCGCACGATGGCGTGGTCGAAGAGATCCTGTACGCGGTGGGAGACCAGGTGGCGGACGGCGCGCCGCTGCTGGCCTTCAAGACCGCTGCTTAAGGAGAGGCGCATGCGCATCCTGCTGTATCGCGCGGATGGCAATACCGCGCCGTGGATCAAGGATTTCGCCGACTTCATGCCGGAAGCGGAAGTGGTGGTGTGGCGCGAAGGCGCCGACCTGCCGGCCTGCGACTATGCCGTGCTGTGGACGCCGCCGCAGGCGATGCTGGCCGACCTGGCGCGCGTGAAAGCCATCTTCCTGACCGGCGCCGGGGCCGACGCGATCATGAAGTACTCGCACGCGATTCCGCCGCACATCCCGATCGTGCGCCTGAACGACGCCGGCATGGGCATCCAGATGGCGGAATACGTCACGCATGCGGTGCTGCGCTATTTCCGCCGCCTTGACGAATACGAAGCGCAAGCCCGTGCCGGCGTGTGGCTGCAACTGGAAGCGCGCGACAAGGCCGATTTCTCTGTTGGCGTGATGGGAGTGGGCGCGCTCGGCTCGCATGTGATTGAGGCGCTCAAGCCTTTCGGCTTCCCGCTGCGTGCCTGGAGCCGTTCACCGAAATCGCTGGCTGGCGTTGAGTGTTTCCACGGTGACGAGGGACTGGATGGCTTCCTCGGTTCGTCGCGCGTCGTGGTCTGCATGCTGCCGTTGACGGAGGAAACTACCCACATCCTCAGCCGCACCAATATGACGAAGATGCCCCAGGGCGCCTACATCATCAACGTTGGCCGCGGAGCGCATATTTCGGAACCGGACCTGCTGTCGCTGATCAAATCCGGCCAGGTCGCCGGCGCCACGCTGGACGTGTTCCGCAATGAGCCGCTGCCGGCACAGCATCCGTTCTGGCAGGAGCCGCGCATTACGATCACTCCGCATATTTCCGCGCTGACGCTGCGCCGCGAAAGCGTTGAGCAGATGGTTGGCAAGATGCGCCAGCACATGCGCGGTGAACAGATCGCCGACGTTATCAATCGCGAAAAAGGATACTGAAATGAGTTTGCCAAAGAAGGTCAAGATTGTTGAGGTGGGTCCGCGCGACGGCCTGCAGAATGAAAAAGGCGACGTGCCGGCCGAGGTGAAGATTGAACTGGTGAACCGCCTGACGGAAGCGGGCTTCCCGAATATCGAAGCGGCTTCCTTCGTATCGCCGAAGTGGGTGCCGCAGATGGCGACTTCGAAAGAAG
>JBCNOX010000635.1:0-3085 GCA_039593645.1 Pseudoduganella sp. | reverse complement strand
ATCCGGCGAAAGTTCCTCGCCTGCGACCAAAGTTCAATACTGCGGTGCAGCATCATGCGGACGTCATTGTCCCCCGGGTGGTACGCAAAAATGTAACCGTTACCGCAACTTGCGGCTTCCCGGGATGAACAGGCAGCGGTTGTCTCGCAAATTGTCCCATTGCTATAATTTGGCGGCTCGATGAGGCCCCCCCCTGCTGTAGCCGCCTCAGCCTTCCACTTGCAACCACGCGGGACGTCCTGTGCTGAACTCCGTTGATGCGGGTCGGCGACTGATGCTGCGCGCCGCGGTCTACCCGCTGGCCGCGGTCGCTGTCCTGGCCCTGGCCTTCCTGCTGGTCGGTCCGAAATATGCCCTCGGCGCGCTGGCGTCCGGTGTGGCCATTTCGGCCGGTGGCTGGGTGGCGGCAAGGATGGCGCTGGGGGGCGGTGCGGTGGCCGCAGGATCGGCGATGGCTCGCCTGATCATTGCGATCGTGGCCAAGTGGGTCGTGGTTTTCGGCGTCCTGCTGGTGGGGTTCCTGGTCTTCAAGCTGCCTGCATTGGCGCTGTTGGCCGGTATCGCCGTCGGCTTGATGTTCCAGGTCCTGGCGATGGCCAGGCGTTGACAGAATTCAATTAACTGAAGGTTCCGGACACATGGCGGGCGAGGCTCTAACCCCTACCAGCTACATCCAGCATCACCTGCACAACCTGACCGCGCCGGTCGGCAAGGGTGAGGGTATGTTCTGGCATATCCACGTCGATACCTTCCTCACTGCGGTCCTGATGGGCCTGGTGATCGTTGTCGCGTTCTGGCTGGGCACCCGCAAGGCCACCGCCGGCGTGCCGGGCAAGTGGCAGGCCTTCGTCGAGATCTGCCTGGAGTTCGTCGACCGCCAGGCCAAGGACACCTACCACGGCAAGAGCAAGCTGGTCACGCCGATCGCCATCACCATCTTCTTCTGGATTCTGCTGATGAATCTGCTGAAGATGATCCCGGCCGATTTCATCGCCAAGCCGCTGGAATGGGCGGGCGTGCACTACTGGAAGCCGGTGCCGACCGCTGACGTCAATGCCACCCTGGGCATGGCCATCAGCGTGTTCTTCCTGATGCTGTTCTTCGCACTGAAGTCGAAGGGCCTGGGCGGCTTCATCAAGGAATTCCTGACGGCGCCGTTCGGCAAGTGGATGATGCCGTTCAACCTGATCCTCAACATCGTCGAGTGGCTGAGCAAGCCGATCTCGCTGGCGATGCGACTGTTCGGCAACATGTTCGGCGGCGAAATCGTGTTCCTGCTGATCTGGGTGCTGGGTGGTGCCGGTTTCTTCGGTGCCATTGCCGGTGGTGTGTTCGGCCTCGGCTGGATGCTGTTCCACCTGCTGGTGATCCCGCTGCAGGCCTTCATCTTCATGATGCTGTCGATCGTGTACCTGAGCCTGTCGGAAGACGCTCACTGAGTTTCAAGCTTCAACGCGTTTCAACCTTCATCCGTTTCATCACCCTTAGCAACTTAAGTTCCTGGAGATAACCATGTACTTCGCCGTCCTGACCAACTTCGCGCAGATTCAGAGCTCCACCGCCCTTGCCGTCGGCATCATGATCGGCCTGGCCGCGCTGGGCGCCGGTCTGGGTCTGGCCATCATGGCTGGTAAGTTCCTGGAGTCGGCCGCCCGCCAGCCGGAACTGATCCCGGTCCTGCAGGTCCGCATGTTCATCACCGCCGGCCTGATCGACGCCGCGTTCATCATCTCGGTCGCCGTTGGCCTGCTGCTGGCCTTCGCCAACCCGCTGTCGGCTGCCTTCGCTGGCGCCGTCACCAAGGCTCTGGCCGGCTGATACAGCGGTTTGAGACGACCGGGTGCTGATGCACCCGGTTTCGGATGAAGGCCGGATGTGCCGCTTCGGCGGCGCGTCCACCCCGAAACCAGCGATCGAGCTAACCATGAATATCAATTTCACCCTTCTTGCGCAGGCGCTGGCCTTCGCTGGTCTGATCTGGATCATCGCGACCAAGATCTGGCCGCCGCTGATGAACGCGATCGAAGAGCGCCAGCAGAAGATTGCTGAAGGCCTCGCTGCTGCCGACCGCAGCCAGAAAGATCTGGCCCAGGCGCAGGAGAAGGTCAACGAAGCGCTGAAGGAAGCCCGCACCAAGGCCAACGAGATCATCGATCAGGCCCATGCGCGTGCCAACCAGATCGTTGATGCTGCCCGCAACGAAGCGATCACCGAAGCCACCCGTCAGAAGGAACTGGCCCAGGCTGAAATCGACGCCGCCGCCAACCGTGCCCGTGAAGATCTGCGCAAGCAGGTGTCCGCGCTGGCCGTGACCGGTGCCGAAAAGCTGCTCAAGCGCGAAATCGACGCCAACGCCCACAAGGCGCTGCTCGACGAGCTGGCCTCGGAGATCTAAGGATGAGCCAGGCCCTCACGCTTGCCCGCCCGTACGCCCGCGCCGCGTTCGCGACCGCGCGCGACGAAGGCGCGTTCGCGCCGTGGTCGGACGCCCTGGCGTTCTCCGCCCACGTCGCCGCCGACCCGCGCGTGGCGGCCCTGCTCGCCAACCCGGAGCTGGGTCGTGACGACGCCGTCGCCCTGCTGGCGCCGGTGTCCCACGGCGAGACCTACTCGCGCTTCCTGGCCATCCTGGCCGAATCGCATCGCCTGCCGCTGCTGCCGGAAATCTCCGGCATGTTCGACGCCCTGCGCGCCGAAGCCGAGCACGTGGTCAAGGCCACCGTCACCTCGGCTGCCGAACTGTCGGCCGGTGAACTGGACGCGATCAAGGTCGCGCTGCGCAAGCGCTTCAACCGCGAGGTCGACGTGACCACCGCGGTCGATGCCTCGCTGATCGGCGGCGCCGTGATCGACGCCGGCGACGTGGTCATCGATGGTTCGCTGAAGGGCAAGCTGGCCCGTCTGCAGACCGCGCTCGCTAACTGAATTCATTTAACGTCCGGCCCCGCTGCCGGCACTAGGACTTGACGATGGCAACCACGCTCAACCCCTCCGAAATCAGCGAACTGATCAAGAACCGCATCGAGAAGGTCAAGCTGGCCGCGGAATCGCGCAACGAAGGCACCGTGACCAGCGTGTCCGACGG
>JBCNOX010000634.1:0-3106 GCA_039593645.1 Pseudoduganella sp. | reverse complement strand
GGTGAACAGGGTCGCGGCTTCGCAGTGGTGGCCAGCGAGGTGCGCAACCTGGCGCAGCGTTCGGCCGCGGCAGCCAAGGAAATCAAGCAGTTGATCGACGATTCTGTTGGCAAAGTGGAAAGTGGTGCCAAACTTGTGAACCAGGCCGGGCACACGATGAAGGAAATCGTGACGAGCATTCAGCGCGTGACTGATATTATGGGAGAAATTACCAGTGCTACGCAGGAACAAACTGCGGGCTTGGAACAAATCCACCAGGCCATCAACGAGATGGATACAATCACGCAGCAGAACGTGGCGCTGGTGGAGGAGGCAGCTTCGGCATCCACGGCTTTGCAAGACCAGGCCAACAGCCTGTCGAAGATTGTCAGCGTGTTCCAGATCGATGGCCAGCGCCGCGAGCATCCTGCCGCGGTACAGGCACGTGCGGTGATCCAGGCGGTACGCACCAAGCCTGCATTGCCGCCCAAGGCCAAGCCAGCGCAACGTGACGCCAAGCCGGCGGCATCGCGCAAGGTCGCCAATAGCGAGGTAGGAGATTGGGAAGAGTTTTAATGGAGAAGCATGATTGGAATACAAAGCGTTTGAGCACTTAGTCCGCCGGCTGGAGCTGGATTCACACTCCAGCCCGGAGGCGTTCCGCCGCAAGGTGTTTGCGATCAGCCTGGCCGCCTACGTGATCCTGTTCGGATTGCTGGCCGGGCTGCTTGCATTATTTGCCATGCTCGTACACTGGGCGGTCGAATCACATCGCACCTTCGCGATGATCAAGGCCGGGCTGGCGGGACTGTTCCTGCTGTCCCTGATTTTCGTGGTGTTGCGCGTGATGTTCATGCGCCTGGAGCCGCCGATGGGGCGCGAACTGGCCCGCGAAGAAGCCCCCAAGCTGTTCGATATTCTCGACAAGCTGTACGGCAAGCTGAAAGGTCCGCGCATCGAGCACGTGCTGATTACGGACGAATACAACGCTGCGATTGTCCAGCATGCACGCTTCGGGATTTTCGGCGGCTACCGCAACTACCTGCTGGTCGGCCTGCCATTCCTGCTCGGTTCAACCCCCAAGGAAATGCTGTCGGTGCTGGCCCACGAATACGGCCACCTGTGCGGCGACCATGGCAAAGGCTCCGCCCGCATTTATCGCCAGCGCCGCCTGTTCGTCGCCATGTACCAGCATCTGGAAAGCAGTGCGGACGATAATGTGGTCAGCGCTGCGATTGTGCGCGCCCTGAAGCGCTTCTTCCCCTATTACAGCGCCTATACCTTTGTGCTGTCGCGCCAGGACGAATACGAAGCCGACCGTACTTCCGTTGAAATGGCCGGCCATACGGCGACGGCCCAGATCCTGGTGCGCAGCCGCCTGCTGGGTGACTGGGTCGCCAGCGATTTCTGGCCCAGCATGTATGAGAATGCGGACCGCCTGGAAAAACCGCCGTTCATGCCATTTGCTTCGATGCGGATGGCGTTCAAGGCCAATTACGACGAATGGGCGACCAAAAAAGCGCTGGATGCCGCCTGGGCCATGCGCTCCGGTCTTGACGACACCCACCCATGCTTGCGCGAGCGGCTCGATGCGATCGAAATGGCGCCCGTCCTGCCGCCTCCGGTGGATACCTGCGCGGCCGATGTGATGCTGGCTGCCGGCGTCGGCAAGAAGCTGGAAGCGGAACTGGACCAGGATTGGTGGGAAGTCAATTCGCGCGGCTGGGTTCACCGCTTCCGCCATGTGCAGAATTCCCGTATCCGCATCGGCGAGCTGTCGGCAACGCCGCTGGCCAAGCTTCCGGTGCAGGACTTGATGGAGCTGGCTTCGCTGAAGCTGGAGTTCGAGGACACCGCATCCGCCAAGCCGGCGGTGGTGGAACTGATGAAACGTCCGGGCGGGCCGTATCCACGCGCCTCGCTGATGTATGGACGCGTGCTGGTGGCCGAAGGCGACCGCCGTGGCGTCGATCACTTGCGCGAAGCGGCCCTGAACGAGCCAAGGCTGCTGGAGGAAGCCGCGCAACGCGGCTACCAGTTCCTGCTCGAGAGGGACGGCGAGGCCGTCGCCAACCGCTGGTGGGGCAGCGTGGTGCCCCAGGACGAACCGGTTTAAACCGCCATCGGCGCCGTCAGCGGCGCGTGGTGCTGGTAGCCTTCCAGCGTGAAGTCGGAAGGCTCGATCTTCTCCAGCCATTCAGGCTCGTACTTGCCGGTTTCGGCGAACGCAGGCACGCGGCTGTCGATGCGCAGCTGCGGCAGCGGCAGCGGCTCGCGCTTCAACTGCTCCTGCACCATTTCCATGTGGTTCTCGTAGATGTGGGCGTCGCCGATAAAGTAGCTGAACCAGCGCGGCCGGTAGCCGGTCAGGCGCGCCACCAGGTGCAGCAGGGCGGCGCCTTCCGCGATATTGAATGGGGTCCCCAGGCCGATATCGTTGCTGCGCACGTAAAGGCACAGCGAGATTTCGCGCGTGGTGGCGTTCGGGATGAACTGGTACAGCAGGTGGCAGGCTGGCAGCGCGACCTGGTCCAGCACGGCCGGATTCCAGCCATGGAACAGGATGCGGCGGCTCGATGGATTGTTGACGATGGTGTCCAGGCATTCGCGCAGTTGGTCGATGGCCTTGTACATCAGGACTTTCTGCACGCCGTCTTCTTCCAGCGGGGCGACCTGGCGGAAGCCGTTGCGTTCCGCATCCGCGATCTGCGCGGTCGCGGCAGCGTCCAGCACCTTGTAGCCTGGCCATTGGCGCCATTGCACGCCATACACCGGGCCCAGGTCGTCGGTGCCGGTGCGGTGGGGGTTGGCCAGCCACTGCGCGTTTTCGTTGGCGTTCTGGTCCCATACCTTGCAGCCGAGGGCGCGGAAATCGGCCGCGCTGCGGGAGGCGCGCAGGAAGGCGCACAGCTCGCCGACCACCGATTTGAAGGCCAGCTTCTTGGTCGTTACGGCAGGGAAGCCGTCGTTCAGGTCGAAGCGCATCATCGCGCCTGGCACGCTCAAGGTGCGGATGCCGGTGCGGTTGTCCTGCCAGCTTCCTTGTTCCAGCACGGTGCTGATCAATTCTTTGTACTGCTTCATGCGATTCTCCGTTTATCGTTTGTTGCCACGGCCGCCGGGCTTG
>JBCNOX010000633.1:0-3113 GCA_039593645.1 Pseudoduganella sp. | reverse complement strand
CTTGCCGTGCTCCGCCAGCCAGGCATCAAGGTCCTGGCCTTCCAGGCACTCCATGATGATGAAATAGCTGGAGGTCGCCGGATCCTGCGCCCATTCGTAGACACGCACGATATTGTCGTGCGCCAGGCGGCGCGCCTGGGTGGCTTCTTCGATCAGCAGCTTGGCGTGGGCCGGGCTTTGCGTCAGCTGCGGCGGCAGGATCTTCAGCGCCACCACGGCGCTGTGGCCCAGTTCCGCGTGCGTCGCCAGGTCGGTGGCCTGCCACACCTGGCCCATGCCACCCATGCCGATCAGGCGCTCCAGCCGGTAGCGCCGGTTGTGCGGGCCGATTTCCTGGCCGGCCATCAGTCCCAGCTCGGTGCCCTGGCGCACGATGGTGATGGGTGTCGCTGCCCCTCCCGGCGGCGCATACTCTGCGTCCAGGATGGCATTCTTGCGGCGGTCGAACTCTTGCAGGCTTAACAGGCCATCTTCGTGCAGGGCACGCAGTTCGCGAATCTTGTCTCGGGCTGTCTGCATCTCTCTCGTGCTTTACCTCGCTAGCGACGCCCCGCATTCTGGACAGAATTTCGCATCTCCGCAATCGGTCGGCACAATATGGCCATTCCGGCAACGCCGCACAGCCGGCGTGCCCACACTGGCTTGCGCGCGCAGCAGGTCGAGCTGGTGCTGGCGTTCCTTGTCGCCCACGGCGTCCCGATACGACCGCTCGTCGCGCACTTCCTCGCGCGCCAGCCGCAGCGCCTCGGCAGTGGTGATGCTGTTCTCGGCCGCCACCACGCCGGCCAGTGCCTGCAGCTGTTCGGGCGACATCGCGGCCTGCGCCTGCTGGCGCATCAGGCGCGACAGCGCTTCGGCATTCGGCGTCGCCGCCAGCGCAATCTTGGCCGTGTCGCTCATGCGGCCGATCGCTTCCAGGCGTTCGATGTCGATGCGGGCCAGGTCGGCGGCATGCTGCTGCTGCGCCACCATGCTGTCGTATTCGACTTTCCAGCGGTTGAAGCGCTCTTCGCGCTCGACTTCCATCTTTTTCAGCGACTGCTGCCATTGCGCTTCCTGGTCGCGCAGCTTCAGCTCAAGGCGCTGTTCTTCCACGGCCACCTGGTCCAGCATGGCCTGGCGCGCCAGGTTCTGCGACTGGCGCTGCTGAGCGCCATCGGCTTCGATGGTGCGCAGCAGCTTTTCATACTGGGCGACCGACTCGGCGGCGGCGCCGCTGCGCTTCAATTCTTCCAGCTTGGCGCTGATCTCGGCCACATGGACATTCGAACTGGCATCCTTGGCCTCCTCGCCGCGCGCCAGTTCACGCTTGCGGGCCAGGTGCTGTTCCTCTTCCCACTCGCCGATGCGCTCGGCCTCCCGATGGCGGGCCGCGTTGGCCAGCGCCAGACCCTGGAATTTCGCGCGGTGGTGTTCGGCTTCGATTTCCTGCTCGCGCTGCTGGGCGTCGATTTCGGCCCTGCGCAAGAGCTGGAGCTGCTTGCGGCGGTGCTCCTCGTCCTCGATCGCCAGCGCCTGCTGGATGCGGTGCTGCAGCTGCTGCTGGTACAACTGGTGGGAAAAGCGCTGCCTGGCCAATGCTTTTTCTTCCAGGCCGGCCTGCTGCGCCAGCTCCATCTCGGTGCGCATCTTGATCTGCGCCAGCCGGCGCACCTGGTCCCACTGGGCCGCTTCGCCGGCCTGCAGCGCCTTGTGGCGCGCCAGCTCGTGCTCCAGGTCGGCCAGCGCGGCGCCGGCGCCATGTTCGAAAGCTTGCTTGCGGGTCTTGGCCTGGACGATGCGGCCGTACAGGTCGATCTCGCGGGCACGGATGGCTTGCATCTGTTCCTCGGCCTCGGCCTTCAGCTCCGCCCGGCGGAAGTCGCTGCGCATTTTCTGCTCCTGGCGGCTGATCGCCTGCCATTCTTCCTCGTTATACAGCTGGTCAAGCTGCTTGACATGTTCGAGTTGCCGCTGGCGCTCGTCGGCAATCAGGAACAGGCTGCCCTCGCGCTCGCGATTGTCATCATACTTATCGTGCCGAAGTGACAATGTTTCCACCTGCACGGCTGCCAGCCCGAATTCGGCCAGGCGCTGCCCCAGTGCGCTATGCAGGCGTTCGTTCAGTTGTTCGCGCAGCACGCTGGAACTGGCCATGTCGCGTACCGAACGGCTGCCCAGGAATTCGGCCGCAAGCTGGCGCATGGATGGCGCCAGCAAGTCATGCAGCTGGAGGGTGGTCACTGTGCCCGGCGCGGTCATGAAATGCCTGGCGAAAGCTTGCACTTCTTTCACCAGCACTCCGACCGTGAAGTGCGCCGCCAGTTTCAGGAATTCGGCGCTGTGCAGGTCGGTGAAATTGAATTCGACGGGCAGCGGCGAAGTGCGGGTGATCAGGATTTCCCCCTGCTCGTCGCGCAGCAGCTTGCCCATGCGCGCAAAGAAACCTTCCAGCTCATATTCGCCCTGCGGCACTTCGGACACCTGTTCGCCCTGCAGGATGAAAGCGCGGGTCGCGGCCGGAACGTGCAGGGTCTTGGAGAAGATGCCGGACAGCTGGCGCACGCCGAAGAACACCGCCAGCTCGTCGTTGGCGGGAATCCAGCAGTTATCACGCAACACAGGCTCGTTGCGCGGCGCACCCAGCGACAGGCCGCACTGGCTGCAGTAGCCGGAAGTGCCGCCGTTGCGGTGCTCGCACCGCGGGCACTTCACGCCGCCAAAACCAAACATCTTGAACATTGCCTACTCCTCGTTTGTCCCAGCGCCTGCTGATTGTAACAGGGGCGCCACGCGCCCAATACACACCTCCTTATCTTGGCACAGGGTCAGCCCATCCATTCGTTCCGTTTGAAGGAGGATTTCCCTTCTGTTCGCGATTCCGCCGGAAAAGCCCCGTTTTTTTGCAATTCGCACCACGTTTTGGACGGCTTGTCGCACGCCTGTGGCTAGCGGCAGGCTGCGTGGATACAGTGTGCACATGGATAGTCCTCAACCGGAGAACATCATGAAAGCCCTGCGTAATTTCGAAGCCCTGTTCATCGCCATTATCGGCCTGGCCTGCGCCGCCAACTTCGTGGTCGAAAACCGTACCGTCGAAAGCAAGGCGCCTGCACGCTACGCCAGCGCCGCCC
>JBCNOX010000632.1:0-3117 GCA_039593645.1 Pseudoduganella sp. | reverse complement strand
CCGGTACGAAACCCCAGATACGGCTGTCGGCACTATTGTCCCGATTGTCGCCCATCATAAAGTAATTTCCTTCAGGAACTACACACGAGAAGCCTTCGTAGTTGTAAGTGCACGCCTCGCGGTGCGGGTAATTGTCGTCCACCTGGCCGATCAGGACTGGCGGCGCCTTTTCATTGTTCAGGATGCGGTGCTGTACATTGCCAAGCTGCTCAGTGAATTGCTTCTGGTAAGTAAGGGTACCTTCCTCCAGGTAATCTTCCATCGGGGTATAGCCCACTGGCTGGCCGTTCACCGTTAAGCGCTTGTTTTGATACACAATTTTATCACCCGGCACCCCGATGACCCGCTTGATGTAATCCTGGCTCATATCCTTCGGATATTTGAACACCATCACGTCGCCGCGCTGCGGGTCGTTGATCTGCACTACCTTCTTGTTGAGGATAGGCAGGCGAATCCCGTAGGTGTACTTGTTCACCAGGATCAGGTCGCCCACCAGCAGGGTCGGCACCATCGACGACGAAGGGATCTTGAACGGCTCCCACAGGAAGGAACGCAGGAAGAACACCAGTGCGATCACCGGGAAGAAGCTGCCCGAGTATTCGATCCAGGTCGGCTGGCGCAGGATGTCCGCTTCCAGCTTGGAGCGGGCATTGCCCTGCTCGTCCATGCGGATGCCATTGGCGGCCGAACGCGCCATGCGCTCGTCGTACTCGACCAGCGCCTTGTTGGCGGCAGCACGGCGCTGCTTGGAGAACACCACCAGGTCGAGCACCCAGATGATCCCCGTCACCACCATCAGGACGAACAGGATTAGCGCGAAATTGCCCAGGATGGATTGCAATGTCATTTCTCTTCCACTTGAAGGATTGCCAGGAACGCCTCTTGCGGGATCTCCACGGAGCCCACTTGCTTCATGCGCTTCTTACCTGCTTTCTGCTTCTCCAGCAGTTTCTTCTTACGGGTGATGTCGCCGCCGTAGCACTTGGCCAGCACGTTCTTGCGCATCGCCTTCACGTTTTCACGCGAGATGATGTTGGAGCCGATGGCCGCCTGGATCGCCACGTCGAACATCTGGCGCGGGATCAGTTCGCGCATCTTGGCTGCTACGGCGCGGCCGCGGTATGGCGCATTGGCGCGGTGCACGATGATGGCCAGCGCATCGACCTTCTCGCTGTTGATCAGCATGTCGACCTTGACCACGTCGGCTGCACGGTATTCCTTGAACTCGTAATCCATCGAGGCGTAGCCGCGCGAGGTCGACTTCAGCTTGTCGAAGAAGTCCAGCACGATCTCGGCCATCGGCATCTCGTACACCAGCTTGACCTGGCGGCCGTGGTAGCTCATGTCCATCTGGATGCCGCGCTTGGCGATACACAGGGTGATCACGGAACCGACATACTCCTGCGGCATGTACAGGTTGACGGTCACGATCGGCTCGCGCACTTCGTTGATGTGGCTCGGGTCCGGCATGCGCGACGGGTTGTCGACGTTGATCACGGTACCGTCGCGTTTTTCGACCTCATACACCACGGTCGGCGCCGTGGTAATCAGGTCCATGTCGAATTCGCGCTCCAGGCGCTCCTGCACGATTTCCATGTGCAGCAGGCCCAGGAAGCCGCAGCGGAAGCCGAAGCCCAGCGCTTGCGACACTTCCGGCTCGAACTGCAGCGCGGCGTCGTTCAGCTTCAGCTTTTCCAGCGAGTCGCGCAGCGCGTCGTACTGGTTGGCTTCGACCGGGAACAGGCCGGCGAACACCTGGGGCTGCACTTCCTTGAAGCCTGGCAGCGGCGCCGGGGCGCCGTTCTGCACGTGGGTGATGGTGTCGCCCACGCGGGCCGCTTTCAGTTCCTTGATGCCGGCGATCACGAAGCCCACCTGACCTGCCGTCAGCGCCGGCAGCGAGACCGAGCGCGGCGAGAAGATGCCGACGTCATCCACCAGCTGCTGGGCGCCGGTGGCCATCAGGCTGATCTTGTCCTTCTGCTTCAGGGTGCCGTTCACCACGCGCACCAGCATCACCACGCCCACGTAGGCGTCGTACCAGGAGTCGATGATCAGGGCCTGCAGCGGCGCCTCAGGGTCGCCCTTTGGCGGCGGCACCTTGGCGATGATGGATTCCAGCACGTCTTCCACGCCCAGGCCGGTCTTGGCCGAGCACTGCACGGCGTCGCCCGCTTCGATACCAATCACGTCTTCGATTTCGGCGATCGCGGTCGGCGGGTCGGCGTTCGGCAAGTCGATCTTGTTCAGCACCGGCACCACTTCCACGCCCAGGTCGAGCGCGGTGTAGCAGTTGGCCACGGTCTGCGCTTCCACGCCCTGCGACGCGTCGACCACCAGCAGCGCGCCTTCGCAGGCGGACAGCGAGCGGCTCACTTCATACGAGAAGTCGACGTGGCCCGGCGTGTCGATCAGGTTCAGGTTGTAGATCTCGCCGTTGCGCGCCTTGTACTTCAGGGCTGCGGTCTGGGCTTTGATGGTGATGCCGCGTTCACGTTCCAGGTCCATGGAGTCCAGGACCTGCGCTTCCATCTCGCGGTCGGACAGGCCGCCGCACAGCTGGATGATGCGATCCGCCAGCGTGGACTTGCCGTGGTCAATGTGGGCGATGATGGAAAAATTGCGAATGTTGTTCATTAAAAATCGAAACGAGCTATAACAAAAAGGCGCTTGAGCGCCTTTTTATGGAATTCAATGCAAGGGTAACCCCCGGCATTTTACCGGATTTCAGAGGGGAAAGACGGATTTCTAGAGGGAGGACTGTGAAATAGTGCTATTTCAGCAATCATTTCGACAACACCGCCCGTACTTTGGCCTCATCCAGGAAGTAGTGGCACAGCTCCGGCTCGTTGAGATCGGCGAACAGCACCGGCACCAGTTCATCGAAACGCGCCACCAGGGCTTCGTCGGCATCGACGTCGATAACTTCGACGGTGAACGGCTTTTCCGGGGTTTGCAGGGCATTCAGGGCCGCCAGCATGTCTTCGCACAGGTGGCAGTAGGAGCGGGAGTACAGGGTAAAGTGCGGGGCGGCGTGCATTCAGGGCTTGCGTGGGCTGTTCGGCGCCCCCTCGGGCGCGGGCTGCCATTGTAGCGCGCCGGGCGGGATGTTGATAA
>JBCNOX010000631.1:0-3135 GCA_039593645.1 Pseudoduganella sp. | reverse complement strand
GCAGCATCTCGAGGAAGGTGGCATCGTTCGACACGCCGAAGAGGCAGAGCAGGGCATACCCCGCGGCACCAATCAGTCCACCCACAATCATCGGGGTGCGCGAACCGAGGCGGGCCTGCATGCGGCCGCTGGCGATGTTCGAGATGATGAAGGTACCCGTCAGCGGCAGGAATACCAGACCGGCGTGCAGGACGGAGAAGCCGCGCACTTTCTGCAGGTAGAAGCTAAGCACGAAGATCACACCGTAATAGGCAAAGTTGACCAGGACACCAAATAATACCGCGCCCGAAAAGCCGATGTCCCGGAACAGGCCAAGGGGCAGCATGGGCGAGGCGCTGCGCTGCTGGCTGCGCACGAACAGCACGGCAGCCACCAGCGCTGCCAGCAGCGCACCTTGTAGCAGGTGGCTGGAGGCGCCCAGCGCATTGAACTCGATCACGGCGCCGACGAATGCTGTCAATGCAACAATGGCAAGCACCTGGCCAACCAGGTCGAAAGAGCGCGCCGTATCCTTGCCGCGCAGGGCCGGGACCACGCGCAGCGTCAGCCAGAATCCGAGCACGCATATCGGAATATTGACCCAGAAGATGCTGCGCCAGCCGGCAAGGCTCATCAGCAGGCCACCGAGCACAGGGCCGGCCGCAATCGACACGCCGCCGGCGGCCGTCCACCAGGCGATGGCCTTGGCCAACTGCGCGCGGTCGTGGGCGTAGGCGGCGTTCAGGATCGCCAGAGAACTTGGCACCAGCAGCGCGGCGCCGACGCCTTGCACGGCGCGCGCCAGGTTCAGTGCCAATGCACCCGGCGCCATGGCGCAGGCGAGGGAGGCGAGGGTGAACAGCGCAAATCCGGACAGGAACACGCGGCGCGCGCCGAAGCGGTCGCCAAATACGCCCGCCGATAGCAGGAAGACGGCAAAGCCCAGGGTGTAGGCATCGACCACCCACTGCAGTGCGCTGACACTGGCGCCAAGCTCGCGGCCGATTTCGGGCAAGGCCACGTTGACGATGGTGACATCAAGCTGGACGATGATGAAGGCGAAGCTGGCGGCCAGCAGTACGGCGGGCGATGACTTGTTCATGGTGAAGCTCCCTGTGCATAGCCTGAACTATAAAGGGCTTCACGCATCAATAAAAATGAATAATAATGAATCCAACCATCTCAAATGGAGAATCAAATGGAACTCTCCTCGCTGAGGATTTTCAAGACGGTTGCCGAAGAAGGCAGCGTGACCCAGGCGGCGGCACGATTGCACCGAGTGCAATCGAATGTATCGGCGCGCCTGAACCAGCTCGAGGAATCGCTGGGCGTCACCCTGTTCCACCGCTCGGGGCGACGCATGCTGATCACGGCGGAGGGAACGCGCCTGCTGGAATATGCCGACCGCCTGCTGCGGCTGGCGGACGAAGCGCAGATGTCGGTGCGCGGCGGCCACGAACCGGCGGGCCAGCTGCACATCGGTTCAATGGAAACGACCGCTGCCGCCCGCCTGCCGCGCGTGCTGGGCGCGTTCCACCGCAAATATCCTCAAGTCGACCTGGTGCTGGAAACGGGGCCGACCGACTACCTGATGCAGCAGGTGCTGAACCACAAGGTCGATGTCGCGCTGGTTTCCGGCCCGGTCGAACGCCCGGAACTGGAGCAAGTCCCGGTCTTTGTCGAAGAACTTGTCCTGCTGACGGATGCCCTGCATGGCCCGGTCACCGGCCCGGCCGACGTCGCGCGCCGCACGCTGCTCGGCTTTCGTAGCGGCTGTTCCTACCGGCGCCGCCTGGAATGGTGGTTTGCCGACGCGGGCGTGGCGCATGCCCGCGTTGCCGAATTCGGCACCTTCGAAGCCATCATCGGCTGCGTGGCGGCAGGCATGGGCGTGGCCATGATGCCGCGCGAAGTCCTGCGCCAGCGTGGGCTGGGCCGCACCGTGCAATGCCATACGCTGCCGCCGGAAGTGGCGCAGGTCGAAACCATGCTGGTGTGGCGCCGCGACATCCCGCACCATGCCGCGCGCGACGCCTTCATCGCCAGTTTTTCTGCCTAGCGCGGGGGGCGGCACAACAGGCGTTGCAGCTCGCCGTTGTTGCTGGTCAGTTCCGCCATCAGGTCGACGAAGGACATATTGCCCCATTCGATGGCGCGCCGGATCAGCGGCGGCACGGGGCTGTGCGGCTCGAGTTGCGCCAGGTAGTCGGCAATCTGCGCCAGGTTGCGGTAGGCGTCGTCGCGGCCGCGCAGCTGGGTTGGCTGCACCACGGGCGGAGGGGCACCTGGTGTAATGGCAGGCGAGGGATCAGGCATGGCGGCGGCTGGCTTGTTGTAGTCGGGGTGCTGCTGCAGGCACTGGTGCAGCACGTGGATGGCTTTGTCGAGCATTTCTTCCAGCTTTCCGAGGCGGCTTGGCGGGCTTGGTTGCGGCAGGCTGGCCAGCGTGCCATGTAACTGCCACAGCGCAGCCGTCCACACGCCGCTCGCATGGTCGGCGGCGCGCAGCTCGGCGATGGGGAGGGCGGCGATACGGTCCTGCATGCGCTTGGCGGCTGCCGGGCCGCCATTTTTCTGCTTGCGTTCTTCATTGTCGCTGGCCATGGCGGCCTCCCATTGCGCCAGTGTCAGCGCATGACCGCCGGCCAGCGGCACGTGCAGCAACAGGGCCTGGCTCCAGTAACGGTCGGCCCATTCCAGCGGGGCGCTGCGAAAATCATGGTCGCCATCGCGCGGCAGCGGATGGATGTCCTGCCAGTAGCGCTGGCAAAGGCGTTCCATCAGGGCCGCGGCCCGCGTGCCGCCGGCCATGCCGTCGAGGGCGATCCAGGCTTCGCCCAGCCAGGCGGCGATCTGCAGGTCCTTGCTTTGCGTGGCAAGCACCTGCTCGCACAGGCTGGCCACTTGCGGCCAGTCGGGCTTTTTCAATTCCTGTTCCCAGTCGCCGCGCGGCTGGGAGGCTTCGTCAGCGCGGCGCGCTTCGCGGATAACGTCGTACTCGTCGCCGTCGAGCAGCGACGGGCCGCAAGGCAAGGGGCCGGGGATCGGCTGCAGCAGGCATTCGAGGTCGATGCTGGCGCTCATGGCTGGCCTTTGGATGCGGGGACAGTGGGCGGCGCTGCATATTGCAGGGGCGCCGGCTGTGGCTGCTGGGCC
>JBCNOX010000630.1:0-3140 GCA_039593645.1 Pseudoduganella sp. | reverse complement strand
GCCGACTGCGTGGAACAGCAGTTGGCGAACGACACCGACCGCTACGCGGAACTGGGCCGCAAACTGAGGAGCACTCCGTTCAACTCCGCGCTGACCGTGGCACGCGGCAGCTCGGATCATGCCTGCAACTACATTGCTTACCTGATCATGTCGCGCCTGGGGCGCGTGGTGGCTTCGCTGCCGATGTCGCTGGTAACGCTGCACAAGTCGCCGCTGATCACGCGTGACACGCTCGTGGTGTCTGTCTCGCAATCCGGCCAGAGTCCGGACGTGGTGGAACCGATCCGCTATTTCCGCGACGGCGGCGCCACCACCGTTGCGCTGGTCAACGATGCCGATTCACCGTTGGCCCATAGCGCCGAATGGGCAATGCCACTGCGAGCCGGCAAAGAGCAAAGCGTGGCCGCCACCAAGAGCTTCATTACTTCCCTGGTGGCAGGTGCGCGCATGGGAGCGCATTGGCAGAACGATCCTGAGCTGCTGGAGGGCCTGGCCGCGCTGCCGGATGCACTGCGCAAGGCTTGTGAGGTGGACTGGTCGCCGGCGGTCGAAGTGCTGGCCCCGGCACGCAACATCATGGTGGTGGGGCGCGGCATCAGCTTCCCGGTTGCGCTGGAAGCTTCGCTGAAGTTCAAGGAAACGTCGGCCCTGCAGGCGGAGGCCTTCTCCGGCGCGGAGATCAAGCACGGCCCGATGGCGCTGATCGAAGAAGGCTATCCGCTGCTGATCTTCGCAACACGCGGCCCGACCCAGGCCGGCCTGCTGGCACTGGCGGAAGAAATGCGCGGCCGTGGCGCGCGCGTGCTGCTGGCAGCACCGGAAGACGTGGCAACGCGCGACCTGACTTTGCCGGTGGCTGCAACGCCGGATCTGGATCCGATTGTCGCGATCCAGGCGTTCTATGTGATGGCGGCCAAGCTGTCCGCAGCGCGCGGGCTGGACCCGGACCGTCCGCGCCACCTGAATAAAGTCACCAAAACCCACTGATCCACTGATCCCGCGCGCGGCCATCGATGAAGAACAGTCTCCTGCTTGCTGCATTGATGGCCGTTGCCGGCGTTGCGCTGGCTGCCCCGGTGCAGCATATCGAGTTCTGGACCTTCAGCATGAAGCCGCGCTTCACGCCTTATTTCGAGGACGTGGTGAAGCGCTACGAAGCCGCAAATCCGGGCGTGAAACTGGAATGGGTCGACTTCCCGTGGGACATTATCCAGACCAAGCTGGTCACGCGCATCGTAGCCGGCAAGCCGCCGGCCCTGATCAACCTCAACGTGCCGTGGGCCGAGGAATTTGCGCGCGACGGGCTGCTGACGCCGGTCGATCCGATGCTGGGCGCCGATCGCGGGCGCTACCTGCAAAGCGCCCTGCGCGACCTCACTTTCGGCGGCAAGACTTATGGCTTCCCGATGTACAGCAATGTCGCGGTGATCGCCTACAACCGCGAAATCTTTCGTGCGGCCGGGATCCCCCATGCGCCGCGCAACCTGGACGAACAACTGGCTTTCGCACGCCTGATCGCCCAGCGCACCGGCAAGGCGGGCTTGTGCCCTGCCCTGTCCAAGGTGGATGGCCTGATGCTGCAGCAAGGCTTGCCGGTGCTGGCCGGAGGCCGCGCGGTATTCAACTCCCCTGCACATGTCGCGTTTGTCCGCAAACTGGCGGAGACTTACCGCGCCGGCGGCCTGCTGAAAGATGGCTTGTTTGCAGAGGATAACTTCCCGCCAGCAGTGGAAGCTTACAAGAGCGGCCGCCTGGGCATGCTGCTGGCGCCGCCGACGGCTTTGAAGCGCATCCAGGCCGATGCACGCGACATTTATGCGCTGACCGATGTGGCGCCGGCGCCGCTGGGGCCGACCGGGATTGCCGATGGCGGCTGGTTGATCCATTTCGGCGTGCCGGCGCGCGTGCCAGCGGCGGATTTGCCGGGGATCGGCAAGTTTGCGCGCTTCCTCACCAGCGATGCGAACCAGCTTGAGTTCGCACGCCAGGCCAGCGTATTTCCCGCATCGGCCCAGGCAGCAAATGATCCTTTCTTTACCGCCGTAGCGGCCAATGCTGGCGCAGCGGAAAAAGCCGTCGCCGCCGGAGCGGTATCGATGCCCTACTCGCGCACCATGTACGTGGCCGGCATCGAAGACTATGACGAGCTACGCCGCGCGCTGGTAAAAGCTGTGGAAGCCGGCGTCACCGGCCGCCAGGATATCCAGCAGGCGCTGGACACAGCCGTCGCGATCTGGAACCGCAAATTGTCCACCCTGGGGTCAGGAACCAAAGTGGCCATTCTTCAGGAAATGTCTGCTTTCGTTCCTGCCCCCAAGGTGGACATCGCGCGGGGGAATGTGCGATGAGGCGCTCATTTGCGGCTTGGCTGTTCCTGGCGCCGGCGCTGGTGCTGCTGGCGGTGTTCGCATTCTGGCCAGTGCTGTTTGGTTCTGTGCTGGCATTCACCGACTTTTCATTGGTACGGCCAACGCATTGGGTTGGCTTCGACAATTTCCGCTACATCTTCAATAACGAGATGTTCGTCACCGGCCTGAAAAATTCGCTGGTGTTCTTGCTGATCGTCCCCTGCGTGCAGCTTGGCGCGATTGCGCTGGCGGTGATGGTCAACAACCAGCTGCCGGGCATCAGGATGTTCCGCGCCGCGTATTACGTGCCGGTGGTGACGACTGTTTCGGTGGTCGGCATCATGTGGGGCTTCATGTTCCACGAACAGGGCGCGCTGAATTACATCCTCGGCACGCACATCGGCTGGTTGCAGGACGACACGTTCGCGCTGGCCGCGATCATGTTCGTCACCTTGTGGCGCGGCCTGGGCTGGTACATGGTGATGTACCTGGCCGCGCTGCAATCGGTGCCGCAGGAAATGCAGGAGGCGGCAATCCTCGACGGCGCCTCGCGCTGGCAGCGCTTCTGGCACATCACCGTGCCAATGCTGCGGCCGACCATCATGGTCTGCACCATCCTTTCCGTGCTGGGCGCGCTGAAGGCCTACCAGGAAGTCGACGTGCTGACGCAAGGCGGTCCGATGAACTCCACCTTCACCGCCCTGTACTACGCCTATGACCAGGGCCTGAAACACCTGAAGCTGCCGCGCGCACTGGCCGCCAGCTTCGTCGTTTCCCTGATCTGCATCGGCA
>JBCNOX010000063.1:0-15351 GCA_039593645.1 Pseudoduganella sp. | reverse complement strand
TATCGGAGGTCATGTACTCCAGCCATTCCGCCATTTCCTGCGGCGAGCCGGTACCGAGGTTGCCGTTCACGTAGGCGTCCGCGCCGATCTGCTCGACCAGGTCGAAGAACTCGTGGGTGCCGACGGCGTTGTTCTCGTCCACGCCGCCCCAGTTGGTGTTGACCTTGACCGGACGCTTGTTGCGCGGGCCGATACCGTCGCGCCAGTGGTATTCGTCGGCGAAGCAGCCGCCCGGCCAGCGCACCAGCGGCACGTGCAGCTTCTTCAGCGCGCCAATCACGTCATTGCGCCAGCCGCGCGTATTAGGAATCTTCGACTGCGGGCCAACCCACATGCCCCCGTAGATGCCGGAGCCGAGGTGCTCGGCGAACTGGCCATACACGTCCTTGTTGATGACCGGGCCAGGCTTGGCGGTATCGATCTTTACGGTGGTTGCAGCTTGCGCAATGCCGGCGGTGAGCAGGGCTAAAGCGATCATCGCTTTCTTCATCACATCTCCTTTGATTATTGTTTGAATACCCAACGAAGCCGCCGAATGGCTGCATCGTGATCTTTTGTTTGCCCGCGGCTGCAGGCCGCGACCTCAGACCCAGCCTGCGTCGACGATGAAGTCCTGAGCGGTGCACATCGCGCTGTCGTCTGCGCCCAGGAACAGGCACATGGCGGCGATATGCTGCGGCATCAGCTTGCCAGGCAGGCACTGGTTGCGTGCGATTTCCTCTTCCGCTGCCGCGTCGACCCACAGGTCCACCTGGCGCTGGGTCATCACCCAGCCCGGCGTGACGGTATTGACGCGCACATTGTGCTTACCCAGGTCGCGCGCCATGCCGCGTGTCAGGCCGTGCGACGCGGCTTTGGCGGTGGCGTAGACGGGATAGCCTCCGCCTTTGGCATGCCAGGAGATCGAGCTGATATTGATGATTGAGCCGCCGCCCTTTTTCTTCATGCCCGGCAGGACTGCCTGGCAGGTGAAGAACAGGGGGCGCTGGTTGATGGCGATGCGCATGTCCCAGTATTCGGGGGTCACGTCTTCGACACTGTGGCGCTGGTCGTTGGCAGCGTTGTTGACAAGCACGTCGAAGTCGCCCAGCTCCGCTGCCAGTTCCTTCATGGTGCGCTGCAGGGCCGGGATGTCGGTAATGTCGCAGGCGCGGAACTGGGGACGCGGGGCCCCGGACGCGGCGACTTCATCGCACAGCGCAGCGCTGGCGCCGGCTGCGATATCGACGAACGCCACGATGGCGCCCTGCTGCGCGAAGGCGGCCACGATGCTGGCGCCAATGCCGGTGCCGCCGCCAGTGACGAATACCCGCTTGCCTTGGAGGCTCGGGTAGTTTGCTGCTTGGTTCATGTTGTCTCCGTAATTATTATTCGCTTGGTGCAGCCACGGTCAATGCTGGCCAAGCACGCCGTCGCGGCGCCGCCAGGTGTTGCCCGGATTCGCGTCCTGCAGCACTGGAGGCAGCAGCGATGCCGGCAAGTCCTGGTAGCAGACCGCGCGCAGGAAGCGATAGATCGCCGCCGTGCCGACCGAGGTGCTGCGCCCGTCCGAAGTGGACGGGAATGGGCCGCCGTGCACCATGGCGCTGGTCACTTCGACGCCAGTCGGGTAACCGTTGGCCAGGATGCGGCCCGCTTTGCGCTCCAGTACAGGCAGCAGCCTGCGCGCGGCTTCGGCATCGCCCTCGGCCATCTGCAGGGTGGCAGTCAACTGCCCTTCCAGATGCTCCGCCACGGCGATCATCTCGTCGATGTCGCGGCAGGCGATCACCAGCGAAGCCGGGCCGAATACTTCGTCCGACAGCGCATGCTGCGACAGGAAAGCTTGCGCCGTCGTGCGGAACAGTGCCGGCCCGCCTTTGCAGCCGGAATGCGGCGTAGCGGTGACTGTCTCGACCTCGCCGTGCGACGCCAGCGCCTGCACGCCGCGCTGGTAGGCGCCGGCGATGCCCGCGCTCAGCATGGTGCCGGGCGCGACGCCGGCCAGGGCCTGCGCGGCGCTGGAGCAGAAGCGCTCCAGGCCTGGTCCATCAATGCCCAGCACCAGGCCGGGATTGGTGCAGAACTGGCCAACGCCCAGCGTCAGCGAGGCCGCGAAGCCGGCGGCAATGCTGTCCGGACGGCCCGCCAGCGCTTCCGGCAGCAGGAACACAGGATTGATGCTGCTCATTTCCGCATACACGGGGATCGGCTGCTTGCGCGCGGCGGCGGTAGCCATCAGCGCGGTGCCGCCACTGCGGGAACCGGTGAAGCCGACCGCCTGGATCGCAGGATGCGCCACCAGCGTCTGGCCGATATGGCTGCCGCTGCCGGTCAGCAGCGCGAACACGCCCGCCGGCAAGCCGCATTGGGCAACCGCTGCAACCACGGCGCGCCCCACCAGCTCGGATGTGCCAGGGTGGGCGGAATGCGCCTTGACCACAACCGGGCAGCCGGCGGCCAGCGCGGAAGCGGTGTCGCCGCCGGCAACAGAGAACGCCAGCGGGAAGTTGGAGGCGCCGAACACGGCGACCGGGCCAACGCCGATCAGGCGGTAGCGCAAGTCGGCGCGTGGCGGGGTGCGGGTCGGCAAGGCGACGTCGATCCGTGGATCGCACCAGGAACCTTCGCGCAGCAAGGTCGCGAACATCTTGAGCTGGTTGCAGGTGCGAGCGCGCTCACCTTCCAGGCGGGCTTGCGGCAGGCCCGTTTCCGCCATCGCGCGTTCGATCAGCTCCGCGCCGAGATCAAGGATGTTGCGGGCGATCGCGTCCAGCAGCTCCGCGCGCGCGGCGTCGCTGGCGGCGCGGAAGGTATCGAAGGCGGCGCCTGCCAGGCGGCAGGCATCGTTCACCTGCTCGACGCTGACCGCGTTGAACTCTTCGCCAAATTGCTGTTCGGTGCCAGGGTTGAAGGCGCGCTGTGCGGCGCCCTCCCCGCGCACGGCAACGCCGCCAATGAGGGCTTCTCCGGTAATCATAACTGGCTCACTTTCTGGTAACGGGATTCCTGGATGCGCAGCGGATTGCGCAGCGCGGGGCCGAAGGCTGGCGCCTCGACTTCAAAGGTTTCGCCCGGCTGAACCGAGATGCCGTCGGCGAAGCTCAGGGTGGCGGTGCCGAAGAAATGGATATGCACGTCGCCCGGGCGGCAGAACAGCCCGTATTTGAAATGGTGGTATTCCAGGTTGGCAATGGTGTGCGACATGTTCTGCTCGCCGCTGACAAAGGCCTTCTGCCAGCGCACGGCGCCGTCCTTGCCGACAATGCGCGAAGTACCGTCGATATGCTGCGGCAGGTCGCCCACGCGCAGGGCCGGGCCCAGGCCGCAATTGCGCAGCTTGGAATGGGCCAGGTAGAGGTAGTTCTGGCGTTCGGTGACGTGGTCGGAGAACTCGTTGCCGATGGCGAAACCCAGGCGGTAAGGCTGGCCATTTTCGCCGATCACATACAGGCCTGCGATCTCCGGCTCTTCGCCGCCATCAAGCGAGAACTCCGGCATGGCCAATGCCTGGCCGCTGGCGGCCAGGATCGAACCATCGCCCTTGTAAAACCATTCGGGCTGCACGCCGCGCTGGCCTTCGGCCGGCTTGCCGCCTTCCACGCCAAGGCGGAACATCTTCATCGAATCGCTCAGGGTTTCCATGTCGCCGCCGATCTTGCGGTGCATGGCGTCGCGTGCATCGGCGCTGCCCAGGTGGGTCAGGCCGGTGCCGGTCACATAGCAGTGCGCCGGATCGGCGTGGTCCAGCGGCGGCAGGATGCGGCCGGCCGTGGCAACAGTCTCGTAGCTGACGGTGCTGGTGCCAATGGCTGCCTGGGCCACTTCAGCCAGGCCTTTGCCGCGGCCGATGGCGCGCTGCGCCAGTTCGTAGGTGGTGAAGACGCCGTCCAGCACGCGCAGGGTGTCGCCATCGAGGGAGGCCACGCGGCGCGAGCCGCTTTCGGTAGTGAATTGTACGAGCAGCATGAATTCTCCTTAGTGCGAATGGCGCGGCACGGCGGAGCCGCGGCAGCCTACCAGGAAGTCGAAGTCGCAGCCTTCGTCGGCTTGCAACACATGGTCGATATACAGTTGCTGGTAGCCGGACTTCGGCGGCTCCTGCTGCGCTGCGCGCTCGGCGAGGCGGGCTTTCAGTTCCTCGTCGCTGATCTCAAGCTGCAGCTTGTTGTTGGCGCAATCGAGTTCGATCCAGTCGCCATCCTTGACAGCGCCGAGCGGACCTCCGGCCATCGCTTCCGGCGCCACGTGCAGCACGACGGTGCCGTAGGCGGTGCCGCTCATGCGCGCGTCCGAGATGCGCACCATGTCCTTGATGCCCTTGGCCAGCAGCTTCGGCGGCAAGCCCATATTGCCCACTTCCGCCATGCCCGGATAACCTTTCGGGCCGCAGTTCTTCATCACCAGGATCGAGTTCTCGTCCACGTCCAGGTCCGGATCGACGATGCGTTCCTTGTAGTGGTCGAAGTTCTCGAACACCACGGCCTTGCCGCGGTGCTGCATCAGGTGCGGCGAGGCGGCGGAAGGCTTCAGCACGGCGCCGCGCGGCGCCAGGTTGCCGCGCAGGATGCAGATGCCGCCGTCGGCGATCAGCGGGTTGTCGATTTTGCGGATCACTTCATCGTTGTAGATTGGCGCTTCGGCGCAGTTCTCGCCGATGGTCTTGCCGTTCACGGTCAGCGCATCGGGATGCGGCAGCAGGTTCGCCTCGCCCATGCGGCGGATCACGCCCGGCAGGCCGCCGGCGTAGTAGAACTCTTCCATCAGATAGCGGCCGGACGGCATCAGGTCGACGATGGTCGGCATGCCTTTACCGACCTTGGTCCAGTCTTCCAGCTCGAGCGGCACGCCCATGCGGCCGGCGATGGCTTTCAGGTGGATCACGGCATTGGTCGAACCGCCGATGGCGGCGTTGACGCGGATCGCGTTCTCGAAGTTTTCGCGCTTGAGGATTTTGGACAGGCGCAGGTCTTCCCACACCATTTCGACAATACGGATGCCGGACATATGCGCCAGCACGTAGCGGCGCGCGTCGACGGCGGGAATCGCGGCATTGTGCGGCAGCGAGGTGCCCAGCGATTCGGCCATGCAGGCCATGGTGGAAGCGGTGCCCATGGTGTTGCAGGTGCCCGCGGAGCGGGACATGCCGGCTTCGGCCGACATGAACTGGTGCATGGTGATTTCGCCGGCCTTGACCTGCTCGTGCAACTGCCAGACGGCGGTGCCGGAGCCGATGTCCTTGCCGTTCAGTTTACCGTTCAGCATTGGGCCACCAGTCACGACGATGGTCGGCAGATCGACCGACGCGGCGCCCATCAGCAGCGCCGGCGTGGTCTTGTCGCAGCCCACCAGCAGCACCACCGCATCCATCGGGTTGCCGCGAATGGATTCTTCCACGTCCATGCTGGCCAGGTTACGGGTCAGCATGGCGGTCGGGCGCAGGTTCGATTCGCCGTTCGAGAACACCGGGAATTCAACCGGATAGCCGCCCGCCTCCAGGATGCCCTTCTTGACGTGCTCCGCCAGCTGACGGAAGTGCGCATTGCAAGGGGTCAGCTCGGACCAGGTATTGCAGATGCCGATGATTGGCTTGCCGCGGAATTCGTGGTCAGGAATACCCTGGTTCTTCATCCAGCTTCGGTACATGAAGCCGTTCTTGTCCTGCGTCCCGAACCACTCGGCCGAGCGCAGTTTTATCGTTTTCTTTGTCTCTGACATGGATTCCTCCGCTTATCGATGGAGGAAATGTTACGGCTCAGAGCAATATATTTCTAATGACTTATTTGTTGTTTGCCATATCAAAATCAGTATCGCGACAAGCGGAACGCCAGCGTGTTCTCGTACACCTCGCCCGGACGCAGGATCACGCTCGGGAAATGCGGTTTGTTGGGCGCATCCGGGAAGCATTGCGGCTCCAGGCAAAAGCCGCCGCGGTAGGGGAAGCCCAGCGAACCATCGAGGAAGTTCCCGCTATAGAACTGGACTCCCGGCTGGTGAGTGAATACTTCCAGCTGCCGCCCCGAACGCGGCTCGCGCACCCGCACCGCGCAGCGCAAGCCTTCCGCCGGCGCCAGCGCAAAGTTATGGTCGTAGACCGCCTCGCCGATGGCGCGTGGTTCGCGGAAGTCGAACGGCGTTCCGGCCACCGGGGCCAGTTCGCCGGTCGGTATCAGGCCTTCGTCGACCGGCGTGTAATGGGGCGCATCGATCCACATTTCGTGATCGTTGACAGTGCCGCTGCCCGCCAGGTTGAAGTAGGCATGGTGGGTCAGGTTGACCGGTGTCGCCCGGTCGGTGGTGGCGCGGAAGGCCACCGTCAGCGCACCGTCGTCGCTCAGCGTATAAGTGGCCTGGACGTCAAGGTTGCCGGGGTAGCCCTGCTCCCCGTCCGGGCTGCGGTAGCGCATCACCAGCGCCTCGCCCTCGACGGCTGCGTCCCACACCACCTTGTCGAAGCCTTGCGCACCGCCGTGCAGGTGGTTGGCGCCATCGTTGACGGAGAGCTGGTGCTCGACGCCATCGAGCGTGAAGCGGCCCTGCGCGATGCGGTTGCCGCAGCGCCCGATCAGCGCGCCAAAGTAAGGCGAGCGGCCGAAGTACTCGGCCGCCGTGTCGAAGCCCAGCGTGACGTTGGCCAGCCGGCCATCGCGGTCCGGGGCGAAGATGTGGGTGACGGTCCCGCCGTAATTGGTGATCCTGACCTCCATGCCTTGGGCATTGGTCAGGGTGTACAGGGACAGCGGCGAGCCGTCCGGTGCGTGGCCGAAAGGCGCGCTCTGGATCATGGTAAGTTTATTCAATAACGGATGGTCGTCCGAAGACGGGCATGCCCTGCGCATCCCAGCGCAGCGGCTTGACGAAAGTATGGCGGTCCGGATTCCACAGCGGGTCGCCGACAATTTCCGTGTACGTGCGGGCATGGTACACCAGCAGCACGTTTCCGTCCGCGTCCAGTGTGAAGCTGTTATGGCCAGGACCGTAGATGCCGTGCTCGAAACAGGTTTGCAGCACCGGTTCCTTCGACTTGGTCCACGCGGCCGGGTCCAGCAGGTCCGCATCGGCGTCGGCCCACAGCAGGCCCATGGCATAGTTTTCATCGGTGGCACTGGCCGAATAACTGATGAATACCTTGCCATTGCGCTGCAGGACGGATGGGCCTTCGTTGACCCAGAAGCCGCGGATCTCCCAGTCGAATTCCGGCTTGGTCAGCATTACAGGCTTGCCCTTGATCTGCCACGGCGTTTCCATCTCCGCGATGTACAGGTTGGAATTACCCTCGATTTCATTGTCCTTCTGCGCCCACAGGTAATACAGCTTGCCCTTGTGGGTGAAGGTGGTCGCGTCCAGGCAAAAAGTATCGATGCCGGAATCGACCTGTCCCATGAACTCCCACTCCCCTTCCAGCGGATTGGGGTTCGTATTGCGGATCGCATACATGCGGTGCTGGAACAGCTTGTACTTGATTTCACGGCTGGGCGCTGCGGCGAAGTAGACGTACCAGGCGCCATGGTTGTAGTGCAGCTCCGGAGCCCAGATCAATTCACTGTAGGCGCCGGTGTCCGGCTTGCGCCACACGTCCACGGTCTGCGCATCGCGCAAGCCTACGATAGTGGTAGCGCGCCGCAGCTCGATGCGGTCATATTGCGGCACCGAGGCCGTGAAGTAGTAATAACCGTCGCTGTGACGGAAGATATAGGGATCGGCACGCTGCTCGATCAGGGGAGACAGTTTTTGCATATTCAAGCAGTTACATAGCCATTGGACTTCATGTTCTCTTTCACGGTGCCGTAGTACTCGTCGCTGATGCGATAGGCGAACATCAGCAGCCCCATCAGCAAGTGGAAGAAGCCCGGAATCACCGACAGCATCAGGGCGATGCCGTTCAGTGCAAATTCGGATTGCGCCTGGTTAGGCACATAATTGAAATAGGTCAGCAGGACGCCTACCAGGCCGCCGGCAATCGCCATGCCCGCCTTCTGGCAAACCGAGATGCCGCCAAAGGCAAAGCCGGACACCCGCTTGCCGGTCTTGACCTGGCCATAGTCGATGGTCTCGCCGATGGCGGACCAGAACACCGGCGCATGCAGGTCGACGATGAAGGACAGCGCGAAGAACAGCACGAAGGCCAGCATCACGTCGCCCGGTTTGACCAGCAGGTAAATCGCCAGGCTGATGCCGGCCACCATCAATTGCGTCCAGCGGAACAGCTTGACCTTGCAGTACACCTTGGTGATCCAGGTCGACGCGACCATCGACAGGATGGCGGCCACTACGCCGGTGGACAGGAAAGCCGATACCTGCGCCGTGTTCAGGCCCAGGTAGTACTTGGCGTAATAGATCGCCACCGAGCCGCGCACCACATAGCCGATGGTGCCGGTCACGCAAACACCGCACAGGATCAGCCACTGGTCGTTCTTCATCAGCACCTTCAGCTGTTCGCCGAGCGACTGGCGCACCACCACATGATGCACGCGCTCCGTGGTGGTAAAGAAGCAGAACAGGAACAGCACCACGCCCAGCGCCGCCATCACCGCCATCGCCATCTGGTAGCCATGGGCGGCACTGCCCTCGCCCCAGCGCTCGGACAGCAGCGGCACCACGATGGTCACCAGGAAGGCGCCGATCTTGGCGAAGAACAGGCGGTAGCCGTTGGCCGACAGGCTTTCCTTCGGATCGCTGGTCAGCGCGCTTGGCAGGGAAATATACGGAATGCCCACCCCCGCCGTCATCAGGGTCATGATGATGTAGGTGGAGTAAGCCCACACCAGCTTGGCGTCATAACCCCAGTCCGGCGTGGAAAACACGAAGAAAACACTCACGCCGTAAGGGATCGCAAGCCACAGCAGATAAGGACGGTAGCGCCCAAACCGGCTGGTGAAACGGTCTGTGATCTGGCCCATGGCCAGGTCAGCCACCGCTCCCACCACCTTGACCAGCACGAACAACAGCGCCAGGTCTTGCGTGCGCAAGCCATAGATGTCGGTGTAGAAGAAGGTAATGATCAGCATCATCGAGGAGATCACGACATTGAGTGCCGCATCTCCCGCTCCGAAGCCTGCTTTTTCGAGCACCGACATCTTTTGGTTTTGCATGGTAGATCAGTTCTTCCAGTTCAGCATCAGGCCGACAGTACGGTCGTAGCGGCGGATATCGCGTGGATAAACGTCCGCGTCGGTCCAGTAGTCCTTGTATTTGAAGTTCAGCAGGTTGGTGCCGGTCAGCGTCAGCGACAGGTTCGGGGTGAACTTGTAGCTGAGGGAGCCATCCAGGCTGCTGGTTGCAGCGGCAATCAGGTCGCGGTTTGGCGCCGAGCCTTTGATTGCCGAAGTGTCACCATAAACCTGGGTGAATTTCGAGCGCCAGTTGTAAGCCAGGCGGCCCGAAATGCCATTCTTCTCATACAGCAGCACAATGTTATACGAGTTTTTCGACATGCCAGGGAAAGGCAGCTTGCCCGGGCCGACCGCCGCCGCCGTCACTTCGCCTTCCATATAGGTGTAGTTCAACTGCGTGCCGAAACCACTCAGCCAACCAGGCAGCTTGTCGTAGAACTGCTGGTAGGACAGCTCGACGCCTTGCAGGTGGCCGCTGTCGGTGTTGAACGGACGGGAGGTCAGATAGTTGACGCCCTGGTACACCTCCGGCACGGCGCGGCTGACGATATAGCCGTCGAAGTTATGGCGGAACACGGTGCCGCTCACCATGGCGGCCGGCGCGAAGTACCACTCCAGTGCGGCATCAACGTTCTGGCCGGTCACCGGTTTCAGGTCCGGGTTGCCGCCGGAAGCGGAGGCCTGTACGGTGGTGCCGTTGGAATTCACGTAGGCGGTTCCCGGATTAAGCTGGGAAAACTCGGGGCGGCTCAGCGTCTTGGCATAAGCCAGGCGCGCAATCAGGTCCTTGCGCAGCGTGGCCTTGAAGGAAGCGCTCGGCAAGGTATTGGTGCCGGAGCTGTCCTTCGGCGTCGCAACCGGCACGCCATTCACCATGCTGTAGCCCAGCAGGTCCGATTCGGTCCTGGTCAAGCGCACGCCTACCACACCATCCACCGGCACGCTGCCGATATCGAAGCCCAGGCGCGCCTTGCCGTAGAAGGCGTAATTTTTCTCGTTGACGGAGAAGAACGAACCCTGGTCGATCGCCTTGGCGTTGGAGGAACCGGTAACGGCCTGGCGCACGTCCCCGGTGTTATTCAGCAGGAAGCTGGCGCATGGCGTGTACCAGTAGGCCGTGCCATAGTCTTCCGACAGCTCGCGGTTGGTGCAGGTCATGCCCGGCAGCGTTGCCACGGACACGCGCGTGGCCGCATTGAGTGCATCCGGCGCACTGGCGCTGCCTTCGACCGACTTGATCGATTCCGCACTGCGCTTGTTGAAGCGCACACCCACGCTGAACTCCTGGAAGATACCGTTGCCCTCAGGCGTGTAACTCGCATCGGCACGCCAGTCGGTCGATGCGCCTTTGTCGTTGCCGTAGCGGTCGAACAGCTGGAACAGGTAGACATTCTTTGGATCGGTCATGTCCATGCCGCCGTACTGCACGAACGCACCGCCGTTGACATTGGTTTTCAGGAAGACGTTCGGCACGGTGACCATCGCATCCAGGATCGGGTTGCGCCAGTCGTATTTCGACTTGGTGCGCGCCAGTTCGGTGCTCAGGCGCAGGCCCGGCGCAGCGTTCCACTTGGCGCCGATGGCGGTCTGCCAGGTAGTGTTCTTCGAAGCGCGGGCCTGGGTCGACAGGATTGTGTTGGCGTCGTGCGAGGTCAGTTCGTCCAGCTGGTCGGTGCCGGGAATCTTGGTGCCGCTGATGCCGGCGCCCGGCGCCCACCAAGGCAGGCCGACGAAGAAGTCGGTCTCGTCCTGGTTCTTGTAACGCGAGTAGAGACCCTCGGCATAGACCTCGAGGTCCTTGTTCGGGCGCCATTGCAGGGCGAAGTTCTCGGCGGTGCGCTTGCGTTCACCGTAGACGCCCTGCAGGCCAACCAGGTCGGGAGCGGTCAGGTTGGGCAGCAGCCAGGACTTCTCGACCGGGAAGGTGTTGAAGCTGCGCTCCTCGTGGAAGTTGTTGCGCACGTACGATACGCCGAACAGCGCGCCGAATTCGCCATGCCCGGTTTTCCAGCGGTTCGAGATCAGGCCGTTCGCTTCCGGATCGGTCTTGTGCGCCTTGTCCTGGTTCTTCACGCCGCCGTTGGCGCTCAGCGTGAAACCCTTGAAGTCGAATGGGCGGTTGGTGCGCACGTCGATCACGCCGGCGATGCCGCCTTCGACCAGTTCAGGGCTCTGGGATTTGTACACGTCCACGCGCTGCAGCATGGTGGACGGGATGTCGGCCAGCTGGATATAGCGGCCAGTGGTGGTGAACATTTCGCGGCCATTGAGCATGGTGGCAATGCCGGGCAAGCCGCGGATCAGGACCGAGTTCGCCTCGCCGGCGTCGCGGCGAACCTGGATGCCGGGGATGCGGGCCAGGGTTTGCGCCACGTTCGTGTCCGGGAATTTACCGATATCGTCGGCGACGATGGAGTCGACAACGTTGTCGGCCTTCTGCTTGATATCGAGCGAACTCTGTGCCGCGGCGCGCACGCCGCTCACCTGAACGACCGCGATCTCGCTTTCAGGGGCCTGCTGCGCAATGGAAGGAATGGCGCTGAAAAGGCCGATGCCGGCCAATGCCGCTACCGATACTTTGAGTGCGATTGGGCGGCAAGGCGCGGCCGGCCCAGGCATGTATGCTTGGCGCTTCATAAGTCTCCTGACTATCGTTTTTGTAAGTTACTTCGTCCTGAAACTTATCTTAGGTAAATCACCGAGAACAAACTAATCAATTTTTTTCAAAGTTTGATATCAAAACAGGTATCCCGCTCCGGTTGATATGGGTCATGGAACGAGCTATAAGCCGGAAACAGTGGAAGCGAACGGCAAAGACGTCTCCCCAGATCGCTTTCGGCCCGCAGGGCCAGCTCTACCTGAGCTACACCCAGGCGTTGGGCAAACACCACAGCGGCAATATCCGCTTCATCCGTTCGCTGGATAGCGGGCAGACTCCTTGTCTGGGCCATGGATTGCGAGTTCTGCCAGCACAGCCTGGGCGTGCTGTCGAAAGAATCGCCTGGCGTGCGGCACATTCCGGCGTCATCACACCGGCCCTTCTCGAAAAGCTGCGCTGATCTCAAAAACTTGATCGAGTTCATGGTTTGACAACAGCCCGGTCGCTACGATGGGCACATGTTCTCGCTTCGCACCAATCGCCGTCTCGTCACCCTGCTGTTGCTGCTGTATGTCGCACTGCAAGGCTACGCGGCAGCGGCGCAGGTAGCGATGCCGATGCTGGATCACGCGGCGTGCGCTGACCACCACGCAAGCCACGCCCAACACGGGATGGCGGACTGCTTCACCCAGTGCACGCTTTGCGGCGCACTGGCCGTGGCGCCCGGCTACGGCAAGCCCTCCGCCCCCGCACCGCATGACCTCACAGGTCCCCGGATCGCCATCATCGCGGCGCAGTACGATGGCGAATCCCATCTGCCGCACCAGGCGCGAGGACCACCATCCGCAGTGTGACACCTGCTCTTATTCCAACTGCGCCGCCGCCCCCGGCGGCGCACGACTCGTCACACCGGAGAACAAAAATGAAACCGCAGTTACGCAAGCGCCTGCTTGCAATTTCTGTTGCCACCGCTCTTCCCTGCTACGCGCAAACCTCCCTCCCCAGCGTCATCATCACCGGTACCAATCCCGACGTCATGCAAGTCGACGTCGGCAAGAAAGGCTTCCCCAGCGATACCGCAAACCTGCTGCAATCCGTGGCCGGCGTCAGCATGGTCAGCGGCGGCGGCGTGTCCGGCCTGCCATCGATCCGGGGCCTGGCGGACGACCGCCTGCGCATCCAGGTCGACGGCATGGACCTGGTCTCGGCCTGCGCCAACCACATGAATCCCGCGCTGTCGTACATCGCGCCATCGCAAGTCGAATCGATCCACGTTCTTCCCGGCATTACACCGGTCAGCATCGGCGGCGACAGTATCGGCGGCACCGTCCGCGTGCGCTCCGCCGATCCGAAATTCGCCCAGGCCGGCGAGCGACTGAGCGAAGGGCAGGCCACCTTCGTCTACCGCAGCAACGCCGATGTGCGCGACGCCAGCCTGGCCGCGACCGTGGCCAGCGACACCTTCTCGGCCAGCTATCGCGGTGCCGCCATCAAGGCCCACAATTACGAGGACGGCGGCGGCAAGGAAATCGGCTCCTCGGCCTACGAGTCGCGCAACCATTCGCTGACTCTGGCCATGCGCTCCGAAGCGCGCCTGCTGGAACTCAGGATCGGCTTGCAGCGCATGCCCTACCAGGGCTTTCCCAACCAGCGCATGGACCTGACTCGCAACGACAGCGAGCAGGCCAACCTGCGCTACCTCGAACGCTTCGGCTGGGGCACGCTGGAAGGCCGCGCCTACCACGAACACACCCGTCACGCCATGAACTTCGGGCCGGACAAGCAGTTCTGGTACGGCGCCAGGAAGAACATCCCAGGCATGCCGATGGACACCGAAGGCAGGAACACCGGCCTTTCGGTCAAGGCCATCATCCCGCTGTCGCAGCCGGACACCTTGCGAATTGGCATAGACTACCGCCGCTACAGGCTGGACGACTGGTGGGCCCCCTCCGGCGGCGGCATGGCGCCCGATACGTTCTGGAACATCCGTGACGGTCAGCGCGACCGCCTTGCCGCCTTCGCGGAATGGGACCGCCGCTGGAATCCTGTCTGGTTCACCCAGTTCGGTGTACGCGGTGAAGTGGTCACCAGCGATACCGGTACCGTGCAAGGCTATAACGCCGGCTACAACAAGGACGCTTCCGCCTTCAATGCCATCGACCGCAAGCGCGAAGACCATAACCTCGACCTGACCGCGCAGGCGCGTTACGTGCCCGCACAGGACATGACCATCAAATTCGGCTACGCCCGCAAGACCCGCTCGCCGAACTTGTATGAACGCTATACCTGGTCCACCGGCGGCATGGCAATGGCCATGGTGAACATCGCCGGCGACGGCAATGGCTATGTCGGCGATCCATCGCTGCGGCCGGAGGTAGCGCACCTGGCCACCGGCAGCATCGAATGGCACGATCCGGCGCAGGAAAAATGGTCGTTCGCCATTTCGCCCTTCTACACCAGGGTCAACGACTACATTGACGCGCGCTGCCACGCCACCTGCAAGGCCGGAGCCTTCGTCAACCTTCGCTTTGCCAACGTCGATGCACGCCTGTACGGCACCGAGGTCACGGCACATGCGGCGCTGGCCTCGGGCAGTTACGGCTCGTTGTCGGGCGACATGCTGGTCAACTACGTGCGCGGCGAAAACCGCAGCACTGGCGACAACCTGTACAACATGATGCCCCTGAATACCCGTCTGGCGCTGAACCACCGCCTCGGCGCGTGGAGCAATGTGCTCGAACTGCAGGCCGTCAGCTCGAAGGATCGCGTCTCGCAACTGCACAACGAGTTGCGCACCGGCGGTTATGCCCTGGCCGCCCTGCGCACCAGCTATGCATGGAACAAGGTGCAGCTCGACTTCGGCGTGGAAAACCTGTTCGACCGCCGTTACGAACTGCCCTTGGGCGGGGCTTATGTCGGCCAGGGCATGACCATGGCGCTGAACGGCGTCCCTTATGGGATCGGCGTGCGCGGCATGGGGCGCTCGGTGTACGCCGGCGTGACCATCAAACTATGAGAATCTGGTATATCAATCCGATATAGGAGTTGCGAAATAAGCCATTGGTAAGCTATTGCTGCCGACCGTAGGATTGTGCTGCCGGATAACGTCCCATACACATAACTACGAGACACGCAACGATGACGACACCGCGATTTCCCGCCTTGCTGGCCCTGGCCAGCGCGCTGGCGGCAGCCTTTCCCCTGGCCGCCAGCGCAGCTCCCGCAACCAGGTACGCCGAATGGGAGCAACCGGAAGTGGTTCAAGTGAACCGCGAGCCGATGAAAACCACCTTTTTCAACTTCGAGCGGCGCGACCTGGCGCTGAAGGGCGACAAGGCAGCTTCGCAGTATTACCTCTCGCTGGACGGCACGTGGTCGTTCGCCTTCTCCCGCAATCCGGAATCGCGGCCGGTCGATTTTTACAAACCTGGCTTCGACGTAAGCCGCTGGAAAACCATCCAGGTGCCGGGCATGATGCAGGCGCAAGGCTACGGCCAGCCCCTGTTCAACAACAGCGACTATCCTTTCCCGCCCAACCAGCCTTACATCCTGCACAGCATGAATGAGGTGGGTTCATACCGCCGCAACTTCGACCTGCCGGCCAGCTGGGACGGGCGCGATGTCTTCCTGCATATCGGCGCGGCAGGTGCGGCCTACTAC
>JBCNOX010000629.1:0-3170 GCA_039593645.1 Pseudoduganella sp. | reverse complement strand
CAAGGGCAAGCGCGCCTTCAACCTGGGGTTGCGCCATCAACTGTAAGCGAGGTTTGCTATAGTTGGCAGTAATGCCAGTACAGTCCGACACCACCACCAGCTTCCAGGCGCAATCGCGCCCGACCCAACACGTCCGTACTTTATGGGGGCTGGTGCTGCTGGCCGGCCTGGCCCTGCCCTACCTGGCTTACTGGTGGGCCGACAGCGCCACCACCGAGCGCCTGCGTGAAGCGGGCGCGCAGCGGCTGGAGGTGTATGCCACCAGCCTGGAAAACCTGCTCGACAAGTACGACCTGGTGCCGCGCATGCTGGAGCTGGACAAGGACGTGGTCCGGCTGCTGGAAAATCCCGCCGACGAGGATGCGCGCAACAGCGTCAACGAGTACCTGGAAGGCCTGAACAAGAAGGCCGAATCCAGCAATATCTACATCGTCAACCTGCAGGGCCGCACGCAGGCTGCCAGCAACTGGCGCCAGAAGGACAGCTTCATCGGCGATGACGTCAACTTCCGGCCCTATATCCGCAATGCGCTGCGCGGCCGCCCCGGCGGCTTTTATGGCGTGGGCACCACCAGCCTGGAGCCGGGCTACTTCTACGCCCACGGCATCTACAAGAACGGCCGCATGCTGGGCGTGGCGGCCATCAAGGTCAGCATCGAAAGCCAGCAGCGCAGCTGGACCCAGGGCAACGACAAGGTGGCGCTGGTCGACTCGAACGGCGTGATTTTCCTCAGCTCGAACCCGGAGTGGAAATTCAAGGCGCTGAAGCCGCTGTCGGAAGCCGTGCGTGTCGAACTGGAACAGACCCGCCAGTACTTCGGGCAAGCGCTGCCGGCGCTGACGCTGAAGCACGACGAGGCGCTGGCCAACGGCAACCGGCTGCTGATCATCCGCGACAGCAATGCGCCCGGTGCGGCATCGACGCCGCTGATGCTGGCGCAAACCCGCTCGCTGTCGCCGCGCGACTGGACCTTCATCTACCTGTCGGACCTGAACGCGGCGCGCGGCAATGCCAGCATCGCTTTCCTGTTTGCGCTGCTGGCCTATGGCTTCCTGGTGCTGTCCTTCCTTTACTGGCGCCAGCGCATGCGTTCCAAGGAAGACCTGGAACGCATGGTGGCCGAGCGTACCGCCAGCCTGGCGCGCATGACGCAGGACTTGAGCAAGGAAGTCGAAGTGCGCCGCCACGCCGAGCAGCAACTGCAGATCACGCAGAACGAGTTGTTCCAGGCCGGTAAACTGGCGGTACTGGGCCAGATGTCGGCCAGCATTACGCATGAACTGAACCAGCCGCTGACGGCGCTGCGCACCATGTCCGACAACGCCGTGCTGCTGTTCGAGCGTGGCCGCATGGACGATGTGCGCAACAACCTGAAGACCATTTCGCAGGTCGTGGCGCGCATGGGCACCATCACCGGCAAGCTGAAAGGCTTTGCCCGCAAGTCGAATGCGGAGCTGGGGCCGGTGTCGATCCATACCTCGATTTCCAATGCGCTGGTGCTGGTCGAACGCCGCATCCAGCTCGACCAGGTGGCCTTCCAGCTGCGCATCGACAAGGCCGACATCTACGCGCTGTGCGACAGCAACCGGCTGGAGCAGGTGCTGCTGAATCTGATGACCAATGCGCTCGATTCGATGGCAGGCTGCGCGGTACGCGAGCTGGTGCTGGAAGTAAGCAGCAAGCCCGGCTGGGTGCAGATCCGGGTTGCCGACAGCGGCCCCGGCCTGAGCGATGAGGCTCGTGCGCGGCTGTTCGAGCCCTTCTACACCTCGAAACCGCAAGGCGAAGGCCTCGGGCTGGGCCTGGCCATCTCGGAACAAATCATCCGCGATTTCGGCGGAAGCTTAAAAGCGGAACAGGTCAGTGCCGGAGCCTGTTTCGTGATCGAACTGAAAGCGGCGCAGGAGACATGATGGACAAGATAGAAGTGCTGCTGGTCGAAGACGACCCGACCGTGCGGGCCGGCAGCGAGCAAGCGCTGGAACTGGCCGATTTCACGGTACGCAGCTTTGAATGCGCCGAGCCGGTGACCAAGCTGCTGCAGGCGAACAGCCCGGTGGTGCTGGTAAGCGACGTGCGCCTGCCAGGCATGAGCGGGCTGGAACTGCTGGAAGCGGCGCGCGCCATCGATCCCGAGTTGCCGGTGATCCTGGTGACCGGCCACGGCGATATTGCGATGGCGGTGCAAGCCATGCACGACGGGGCTTACGACTTCCTTGAAAAACCCTATTCATCGGAACAATTGGCCGACGTGGTGCGCCGCGCGATCGACAAGCGCCGCCTTCAGATGGAAGTGCGCGCGCTGCGCCAGAAGCTGGAACACAGCGAAGGCATCGAAGCCTGCCTGCTGGGCAACACGCCGGCCATGCAAGCCTTGCGCAAGGTGATCCTGGACGTGGCAAGCCAGCCGGCCGATGTGCTGATCTACGGTGAAACCGGTACCGGCAAGGAACTGGTGGCGCGCTGCCTGCACCAGTTCAGCGAGCGCAGCAAACACCACTACGTGCCGCTCAATTGCGGCGCCATCCCTGAGACGATTTTCGAGAGCGAGTTGTTCGGCCACGAGCAAGGCGCCTTCACCGGCGCGGCCAAACGCCAGGTCGGCAAGATCGAACACGCCGACCATGGCACGCTGTTCCTGGACGAGATCGAGAGCCTGCCGCTGGCGATGCAGGTCAAGCTGCTGCGCGTGCTGCAGGAGCGCTCGGTGCAGCGGCTGGGTTCGAATACCCCGGTGCCGCTGGACATACGCGTGATCGCGGCTTCGAAGGAAGACTTGAAGGACTTTTCCGACCAGGGCAAGTTCCGCAGCGACCTGTACTACCGGCTGAACCTGATCGTGCTGCACATCCCCCCGCTGCGCGAACGGCGCGAGGACATCCCGCTGCTGTTCGAGCACTTCATGATGGATGCGGCGGCGCGCTACAAACGCCCTTGCCCGGTGGTGCCGCCCGCGCAGATGCAGCAGCTGATGGCGCAGGACTGGCCCGGCAATGTGCGCGAATTGCGCAATGCGGCCGACCGCTTCGTGCTGGGATTGTCGGCCTCGACGGAGAATGCGGCGCCGGCGTCGCTGGCGGACCAGGTCGGCGCTTTCGAGCGCATGCTGATCGAGCAAGCGCTGCGCGCGGCCGGCGGCAACGTCGCCACCGCCTGTACCGCGCTGAGCC
>JBCNOX010000628.1:0-3174 GCA_039593645.1 Pseudoduganella sp. | reverse complement strand
ACTGCGCATGCAACAAGGTGGTGACCAAGGACCGCAGCAAGGCGGTGACCTACCTCGGCTACCTGAAGCAGGAAATCGACATGCAGGGCAAGCTGTTCGCCGGCATGAACCGCGTGGAGCAGCTGCACTTCGGCGGCGGCACCCCGACCTACCTGAGCGACGAGCAAATGGGCGAGCTGCTGGCGCACATGCGCAAGCATTTCGAGTTTGCGCCGGATGAGGAAGGCGAGTACTCGATCGAGATCGACCCCCGCACTGTCGACGCGGAACGCATCCGCACCCTGCGCAAGCAGGGCTTCAATCGCGTCAGCATGGGCGTGCAGGACTTCGATCCCGACGTACAGAAGGCCGTCAACCGCATCCAGCCCGCTGAGGAAACCCTGGCCGTGATCCAGGCTGCGCGCGACGCCGGCTTCCGCTCGATCAGCATGGACCTGATCTATGGCCTGCCGAAGCAAAGCATGAGCACCATGCAGGCCACCATGGACAAGGTGATCGAGGCCAATCCCGACCGCATCGCGTTGTACAACTACGCGCACATGCCGCACCTGTTCAAGCCGCAGCGCCGCATCGCGGAGGACGAGCTGCCAACACCGGCCGTGAAGCTGGACATGCTGGCCCTGTGCATCAAGCGACTGACCGACGCCGGTTATGTCTATATCGGCATGGACCATTTCGCCAAGCCGAACGACGACCTGGCCGTGGCACAGCGCCAAGGCCGCCTGCACCGCAACTTCCAGGGCTACTCGACCCACGCGGAGACTGACCTGGTGGCGCTGGGCGTCTCGGCCATCAGCTCGGTGAACGGCACTTACAGCCAGAACGAGAAAACGCTGGACGAATACTATGCACGCCTGGATGAAGGCCGCCTGCCGATTGCGCGCGGCTACGCGATGGACAACGACGACCTGCTGCGCCGCATGGTGATCCAGATGTTGATGTGCAATTTCGAACTGTCGATTTCGGCGCTGGAACTGGGCTATCCGATCCGCTTCAAGCAATACTTCGCCAAGGAACTGGCGAAGCTGCGCGAGTTCGAACGCGATGGCCTGCTGGCGATGGAGGATGACTGGATTTCCGTCACGCCGAAAGGCCGCCTCCTGATCCGCAATATCTGCATGGTGTTCGACCGCCACCTGGCAGCCGACCGTGCTGCGGGAACGGCGCCGGGCCAGGTGCATCCGCTGCGCTTCTCGCGCACGATTTGAGGAGGTCATGAACCTGCTGCCGATCCTGATTGCCGGCCTGGCCGGCAGTGTGCATTGCGCCGGCATGTGCGGCGGCATCGTCAGCGCGTTCAGCGTCGGCGCGCCGTCCGCCGCGCCGGCGCGCGCACGCGTGATCCCGATCGCAAGGGTGGGGACGGGCGTGCCCGCCGTGGCGGGCGCCGGCGGTTCCGCAGCGGCGCCGTGGTCCGGCGCCAGCGCCGGCGCGCTTGGCCACGTACTCGCTTATAACGCTGGCCGCATTGGCAGCTACATGCTGGCCGGCGCGATTGCGGGCGGCATCGCCGGCAGCGTCGCCAGCCTGGCGCAGATGGCATCGGCGCAATGGGCCGCCTACTGGATGGCCAACCTGATGCTGGTCGCCATGGGGCTCTACCTGATGGATACCTGGCGCGGCCTGGCCCGGGTTGAAGCGCTGGGCGGCATCCTGTGGCGCCGTGTGCAACCGCTGGTTAAGCCTCTGGTTCCGATGGATACGCCCTTGAAAGCACTGGCACTGGGCGGCCTGTGGGGCTGGGTGCCTTGCGGGATGGTCTACAGCATGCTGCTGACTGCGATGCTGTCCGGCTCTGCGCTGGACGGCGCATTGGTGATGGGTGCTTTCGGGCTCGGCACGATGCCGATGCTGCTGGCGATGGGCATGGCAGGCGCAAAGCTGCGCCAGTATTTGCAAAAGCGCTCGGTGCGCGTGGCCTGCGGCCTGCTGGTGCTGGGCTTTGGCTTGCTGGGACTGGCCCGCGCGGCCGGCGGCGGCCAGCATGCATGGTTAGACGTGCTTTGCCTGACGGTGCAGCCATGATGATGAATGAAATCGCAGCGTGCTTCCATTGCGGCCAGCCTGTCGCGGCAAGCGCCGACTGGCATGTGAACATCGAGGGCGTCGAACGCGCCATGTGCTGCCCTGGCTGCGCTGCCATCGCGCAAACCATCGTCGACATTGGTCAAACCAGCTATTACCGCGAGCGCAGCGGCTTCGCTGCGCCAGCCGGGCTGGCTGGCGCAGCAGACGGCGCGACAGGCGCATCGGCACTGGTGCCCGCTGCACTCGCGCTGCCGGAAGATGATCCGAACATCATCGACGATGGCGATGCGCGCGAAACCACCCTGCTGGTGGAAGGCATCCGCTGCGCCGCATGCGTATGGCTGATCGAGCACCGCTTGCGGCAGGTAGACGGCGTGCAGCAGGCCAACCTGAACGTCGCCACCGAAAGACTTTTCATCCGCTGGCACAAGGACAGGACCACTGCTGCCGCGCTGCTGGAAGCGGTGCGCAGCATCGGCTACAACGCCTGGCCGTACGACACGGCCCGCCACGACGCGCAACTGCAGAAAGCCAGCCGCACACTGGGCCGCCAGCTTTTCGTAGCCGGCCTGTCGATGATGCAGGTGATGATGTACGTGGCCCCCGAATACATGGCCGGCGACGACGGTACGCTGGACGCGGGCATGACAAGCCTGATGCGCTGGGCCAGCCTGCTGCTGACACTGCCCGCCATCGCCTACTCCGCCCAGCCCTTCCTGAAAGGCGCCTGGGCCAGCCTGAAGGCCCGTGCGCTGGGCATGGACGTGCCGGTAGCGCTGGGCATCATGGCGGCCTTCATCGGCAGCGTCGTATCGACTTTCCGTGGCTACGGCGAGGTGTATTACGACTCGGTCACCATGTTCATCTTCCTGCTGCTGGCCAGCCGCTACCTGGAAATGGTGGCGCGCCGCAAGGCGGCCAGCGCCTTGTCGCGCCTGCGCCATGGCGTGCCGGAGATGGCGCAGCGGCTGGCTGCATGGCCCGACCTGCGCAATGCCGTCACGGTACCGGCTGGGGCGCTGGTCGCCGGCGACCATATCATCGTCAAAGGCGGCGAGGCCGTTGCAGCCGATTGCGTGGTGGTGGAAGGCAGCACAACCGTCGACCTGTCGCTGTTGACCGGCGAGAGCGCACCACAACGCAAGG
>JBCNOX010000627.1:0-3176 GCA_039593645.1 Pseudoduganella sp. | reverse complement strand
GTCGCGGTCACCCGCGTCCGAGGCCACGAAGGAGAACACCGCATCGGCTTCGGACGACTTGTCCTTGGCCTTCATCTTGTTGCCAAAGGCGCCCGGCACGCGCTGCTTACCCTGGCCGCCCTTGCCCTGGGCCTGGGCGCCTTCTCCGGCAGGTGCACCCTGGCCTTGAGCCTCGCCGTGCGCCTGTTTGCCGTGCTTGCCCTTCTTGCCTTTGTGCTTGCCGTGCTTGTCGTGACGCTTTTCAGCCGGAACTGCGGCCGGCCACGGGCTCGCACCCTCGCCGCCTTCGGCCGGCGTGCCCGCCGACTCGGCAGGCGCATCGCCGAGTGTCGCCGCGGCAGCGGCAGCCTTTTCAGCCTGGCGCAGCGCGCGCTGTTCGCGCATCTGGCGAGGACCACGCGGCGCACGGCCACGGTCCTTGCCCTCCCCCTCAACAGCTGGAGCAGCTTCCGCTGGCGCCGGTGCGACCGGCACTGGCGCAGCTTCAGCAGCCGGCGTGGCCTCCGCCACCACGGCCTTCTTGGCGCGTGGTTTCTTGGCCGGAGCCGCCGCGGCGCTTGCCACAGGCTGTTCGCCCGCTATGGCAGCAGCTTCCGCCGCGACAGCAGCTTTGGTACGGCGCTTCGGCTTGGGCGTTTCGCCTGCGGCCAGGGCTGCTGCGTTATCGGCCTCAATCTGCGCCTTGGTGCGGCGTTTCGGCTTGGCGGGTGCGGTGTCGGCTACCGGGGCCGCGGTCTCAGGGGTGTTATCAGGCTTGTTCATTATTCGTTTCTGCTAAGGGCTCGACGTTATCGGGCGCCGGGTCGTCTGTTACCGACGGCGCCTCGTCCGGCGTCGCCTCTTTCTCTTCTTCTGCTGCTTGTGCTTCGTGTGCCGCCTTCTCGAAGTTCTCTGTGAGGCGAGCCTCCAGCACTTCCAGCGGATTTTCATTCTGCGTATCGCTGATCTGCTGCAGCGGCGGCAGTTGCGACAGCGATTCCAGTCCCAGGTCGTCCAGGAACTGCTTGGTGGTGCCCAGCAAGGCCGGGCGGCCCAGTACATCGCGGTAGCCGACCGTGTCGACCCAGCCGCGGTCTTCCAGCATCTTGATCGTCTGCGAGTTCACCGCAACGCCGCGGATTTCCTCGATATCGCCGCGGGTCACCGGCTGGCGGTAAGCAATGATGGCCAGCGTTTCCAGCGTGGCGCGCGAATACTTCTGCGGCTTTTCCGGATTCAGGCGATCCAGGTACATCTTCATTTCAGGCCGGCTCTGGAAGCGCCAGCCGCTGGACAGGCTGACCACCTCAATGCCGCGCCCCTGCCAATCCTGGCGCAACTCTTCCAACAATTCCTTGATCGTATCGGCGCCAACACCGGCGCCGAGCGGATTGCCCTGGTCGTCGGTTTCGACGTACAGCTTTTTCAGGCTGTGGATCGATAAGGGTTCACGGGCGCATAGCAGCGCAGCTTCGAGGACTTTCTTAGCCTCTGCATTATCCATACACTACATTTGGTTGTGTAACTAAGTAAGAAGGCGCCGGACCGCTGCGCGCCGGGGCGAGAGTCTCAGGTGGAGAACGTTTTCAGGGCGAAAACAAGGCAGGCGACAGGCGCCGCTTCATCCAACTTGGCCAATTGTACCTGATAAAACCGGGAAGAAGTGTAAAAGCCTATTTAGCTTAGCCGGCGAGACGCTCGGCCAGGATTGCCGAAACACCAACAAAAGCCGGATACTCAGCGGTAATGACGTAGGTCGGGATGGCCGCCAGGTATTTGTTGAAGCGGCCTTTTTCCTCAAACCGGGCGCGGAAGCCGGAACGGTCGAAACGCGCGCCCAGGCGCGGCACGATGCCGCCGCCAATATAAATGCCGCCCGTCGCACCCAGGGTGACCCCCAGGTTGCCGGCAATGGTGCCCAGCATGGTGCAGAAATGCTCGATCACGTCGTCGCACAGCGGGCATTCGCCGGTCAGTGCGCGGCGCGCAATTTCCGGCGCCGACAGCACCGGCTCTTCATGGCCGCGCTGGGCCACCAGAGCACGGTAAATCAGTTCGATGCCGACGCCGGACAGCAAGCGCTCCGCCGACACATGCGGGAATTCAGTCCAGGCATATTGCAGGATCGCCACCTCTTCCGGGTTCATCGGCGGGAAGCTCACATGTCCGCCCTCGCTCAGCAGCGCGGTCCAGCCGGAGGCCGATGGGATCAGCCCCGACACGCCCAGCCCAGTGCCGGCGCCGATCAGGCCCAGCGGCGCACCGGCTTGCGGCGTGCCGCCACCGACCTGGCGCTTCTGGTCGTCCGCCAGCAGCGGCAGGGAGCGCGCCAGAGCGGTGAAATCGTTGGCCACTACCAGCACTTCGAAGCCGACTGCGAGGCGCATCGCCTCGATCGAAAACTCCCAGTGGTGGTTGGTCATCTTGACATAATCGCCATTGACCGGATTGGCAATCGCAATCGCGCCATGGCGCACCCCCAGGCCGGCAGCAGCCGCCACGTCCGGCAAGGCCAGGTAAGCCTTCAGCGCATCGCCCAGCGTGGCGTAGGCCGCACCGGACAGCACATGGATGTTTTCAATCCTGCCGGGCGCCAGCTCCAGTGCAAACCGGGCATTGGTACCGCCGACGTCGGCCAGCAGGCGCGGGCTTGGGAAGGTGGCGGTCGTTGCGGAGTTGGTCTGAACAGTCATGGGCGCAAGCAGTTAAGTTGAGCCTTAATGCTAAGGGATATGTTAGCTGAGACGCAAGGATTTCTTTGTAGTTTGAGTACAAGAACCGCTAAAAGTAGGTTCAAATACTACATTGCGGGATTTATTATCGGTAGTATGACTACTCCACCGTCGCAAGAACGGGCGTGCAGCACCCCGCCCGAACGGGCGCGGCGCGTTGGCGCTTAGTGACGGGAATCTGCGGGGGTAAAGCCTTCCGGGGCCTGTTCGGCGATCACGGCGGACTCGCTTTCGCCGCGGAAAGCGGTATTCCAGGCGTCCAGCCCGCCGTGCAAAGGCTTGGCGCGCTTGTAGCCGTGGGAATGCAGCTGCTTGGCCACCTTGGCGGCGGTGACATCGTTCGGGCAGCTGCAGTAGACGATGATGTGGCGGTCCTTCGGCAACGACTTGATCACGGCCAGCGGGTCGCTCGAGCCTACCAGCAAGGCGCCCGGCACTGGCGGGTCCAGCATCTGCGCGGTGGCG
>JBCNOX010000626.1:0-3182 GCA_039593645.1 Pseudoduganella sp. | reverse complement strand
AGTGCCGTTGGCGGCGGCGGATGCGGCTGCAACTGACAAGGACCAATATGGATAACAAACCACAGAATGGCATGCCGGTCGGCCAGGCCTTGCTGGCGGCGGCCATGCTGCTGCCGGGGATTGGCGCGGTGCACGCCGAGACAGCTCCGGAGCGAGGCAGCGTCGGCGTGAAGTACCTGTATTACAAGGAAGACCAGCCGGGCATGGACCGGGTGCGCGTACATGCGCCGGCGGTTTCGGTGCTGGCGCCGATTGCGGGCGAGTGGTCGGTAGCCGCCAGCGCCACGGTGGACGACGTGTCGGGCGCCTCGCCGCGCTACCACACGGCCGTCTCGGGCGCCTCGCGCATGGACGACCTGCGCAAGGCCGGCGACGTGACCGTGACGCGCTACCTGCCGCGCGGAACGGTCAGCCTGTCGGCGGCGTATTCGACTGAGCACGACTATGTGTCGCGCGCCCTGTCGCTGCAGGCGTCCCTTGCCAGCGAAGACAAGAACACGACCTGGAACTTCGGCCTTGGCGGTTCGGACGACAGCATCAATCCGGTCAACCGCGTGGTACAGGACGCGGGTCGCCAGACTGTCAGCGTGCTGGCCGGCGTGACCAGGGTGCTGTCGCCGGTGGACGTCGGCCAGTTCACGCTGACCCACAGCCAGGGTCACGGCTATTACTCGGACCCGTACAAGCTGGTGGACAACCGGCCCGACACGCGGCGGCAGGACACCGCCATGCTGCAGTGGAACCACCGTTTTGTCGCGCAGGGTGCGACCAGCCGTCTCAGCTACCGCTTCTATCGCGACAGCTTTGGCATCAGCGCGCACACGCTTGGCGCGGAGTGGGTGCAGGGATTCGGCCATGGCTGGACTGTCACGCCTGCCATGCGGCTCTACACGCAACGGGCCGCCGACTTCTATTTCGATCCGGTGTATGACAGCAAGCTTGGGGAGCCCTTCCCGCCCGGTTACGTCTTCGGCAGCGCGCAAGCCAGTTCCGCCGACCAGCGCCTGTCCGGTTTTGGCGCGGTGACGCTGGGCGTGAAGCTGGCCAGGCAGCTCAATCGCGACTGGGCCATGGACTTCAAGGTGGAGCGCTACGAGCAGCGCGGGGCATGGCGGCTGTTCGGCTCCGGCAGTCCGGGACTGGCGCCGATGCGTGCCGTCAGCCTGCAAATTGGGGTGACACGGCAGTGGTGAACCCGGTCTTCACGATCGAATTCCACGCGATGGCCAGCCGCTGCGAGATCCGGCTGGCCGCCGCATCTGCGGCCGCCGCACGGGCAGTGGCGGAACCTGCGCTGGAGGAAGTGCGCCGGATTGAAGCCAAGTATTCGCGCTATCGCGCCGACAGCATCGTGAGCCGCATCAATGCCGCGGCCGGCATCGAGCCGGTTGCGTGTGACGAGGAGACATTGGCGCTGCTGGCCTATGCGGATGCGGTCTACGCCAGCAGCGGCGGGCGATTCGACATCACATCCGGCGTACTGCGCAAGGCCTGGGATTTCCGTCTTGGCACCCTGCCTTCCCCGCACACGCTGGAAGCCTTGTTGCCGCTGGTCGGCTGGCAGCACGTGCGGCGCGATGGCGCTAGCGTGATGCTTGCACAGGCGGGCATGGAGCTGGATTTCGGTGGCTTCGGCAAGGAGTATGCGGTTGACCGCGCGGCGGAAATCCTGCTGGCGCAAGGTGTGGCGCATGGCTATGTGAACCTGGGCGGCGACATGCGCTTTCTCGGGCCGCGGCCCGATGGCGCCGAGTGGAGCATCGGGATCCAGCATCCGCGCAATGCACAACGCACCATTGCCAGCGTGCCATTCAGCCGCGGCGCGCTGGCGACGAGCGGCGATTACGAACGCTATTTTGAGGCTGGTGGGCGGCGCTATTGCCACATCCTCGATCCGCGCACCGGCATGCCGGTGTCGTACTGGCGCTCGGTCAGTGTCGTGTCGCCGATGGCTATCGCGGCGGGCAGTTGCAGCACCACGGCCATGTTGCTGGAGCGGGACGGGCTGGACTTTCTTGAACAGTCCGGGTTGTCCTACCTGGCCATCGACCAGGATGGCCGAATCTATCGGAGGTAAATGATGAAGTTCCTGATTCAACGGCTGGCGGCGATGCTGCTGGCTTTCATGCTGGGCAGCCCCGCCCTGGCGGATGATTTCCTGCCGCCGGAGCGGGCGTTCGATTTGCGGGCGGAGTTGCGAGCGGATGGGCAGCTTACGCTGCGCTGGGCCATCGCGCCCGAATACCATCTTTACCGTGAGCGCATTACCCTGCGTGCCGATGATGGCGCGCTGCCGGTACTGCTGCCGCGCGGGGAACGCAAGTATGACGAAAACTTCGGCAAGGAGATGGAGACGTACGCAGGGGAGCTGGCTTTGCAGTTGCCCTGGCAGGGGCGTTCGGGCAGGACATTGACCGTCGGGTACCAGGGATGCGCCGATGCCGGGCTTTGCTATCCACCGATTGAACGCCGCTACCGTGTCGATCCGGCGCGGCCGGGCGCGCTGACCGAGCTGCTCGATGCGGCCGCCCATGCGACAGCGGGTGGCGCGGCGGCTGCCGGCAGTGGCGCGGCGGCGACAGTGGACACGGCGGCGGGCCGTTCGGGCGTAGTGGCAGCCGATGGGCAGACGCCGCAGGCGCTGGCGGCGGAGGACGACACCTCGCTCGCCCAGCGCACCCTGCAAAGCGGCAGCGCCTGGCGGATCGGGGCAGCGTTCCTGGCATTCGGCCTGCTGCTGTCGTTCACGCCTTGCGTGCTGCCGATGGTTCCCATCCTGTCCTCCATCATCGTCGGCGAGTCGCAGGTTACGCGCAAGCGCGGACTGCTGCTGGCGGCCGCGTACAGCCTGGGCATGGCCCTGGTCTACACCACGCTCGGCGTGGCGGCCGGACTGGCGGGCGAAGGCCTGGCGGGCGCACTGCAGAAGCCATGGGTGCTGCTGACCTTTGGCGCCCTGCTGGTCGCACTGGCATTGTCGATGTTCGACGTTTACCAGCTCCAGCTGCCAAGCGCCCTGCAGTCCCGCCTCAGCTCCGCCAGCGGCAAGCTGTCCGGCGGCCGCCTGGCGGCGGTGTTCACGATGGGCGCCGTATCCGCGCTGATCGTCGGCCCATGCGTGGCAGGCCCGCTGGCCGGCGCGCTGCTGTATATCAGCCAGACCGGCAACGCCATGATCGGCG
>JBCNOX010000625.1:0-3190 GCA_039593645.1 Pseudoduganella sp. | reverse complement strand
CGGTGGCCCGTGCCACCACCAGGAATTCCTCGCCGCCCCAGCGCACCAGGTAGTCCGACTCGCGGAATACTTCGCGCAGGCGGTCCTTCATCTGCACCAGCACCGAGTCGCCGGCGGCGTGGCCGTGGCGGTCGTTGACGTCCTTGAAGTGGTCCAGGTCCACCATGTAGAACACCAGGTCGCTGTCCGCGCCGGGCTGGCCGCCGTCGTAGCCGCGCAGGCTGAGCGCCACATCTGACTCCACATGCTGCAGGAAGAAGCGCCGGTTGCGCAGGCCGGTCAACTGGTCGGTCAGGCTGACCTCCTCCAGCGCCTTGTAGGCGCGCTCCAGCTCGAGGTTCTTTTCCAGCAGCTGCGCCTGCGCCGCGGCATTGTCCAGCGCGATAGCGCCATAAGCGCACAGGGTGCGGAATATCAGGCGTTCGCGTTCGCCGTATGCGCGCGGCAGCATCGATTGCACCGTCATCACACCCAGCACGCGTTCGCCGATGGTCAGTGGCGCAAACAGCAGCGTGAGGGTCGGCAAGGTGCCGGGGATCAGGTTGGGCGTGTCGGACTTGTCCTCGATTTCGATCAGGATTTCGTCGCGCTCGCGCACGCAGCGCGCGGTATTGAAGTTCGAGTCGGACAGGGCGATGCGCGTCGGCGGCAGCGGCAGGCCCATTTCGACACCAAACGCACACTGAAGGAATTCACCGTCCGGCTCCAGCAGGAAGACCGAAAAGTGGGTCGAATCGAGCAGGCCATGCACGTGCCGGTCGAGCGCCCGGAAGACGGCCGACGCATCGAGTTGCGCGGTGATCTCCTGGCCAATCGCGGAAAGGTGGCTCAGGGTGGCGCTGGTCTGGGCCAGCACTTCCGCACGCTGCGCCTCGGCGGCGGCAAGCTGGCGATCGCGCTCGGTCTGGTGCTGCACCTGCATGGCAATCGCCCGGTTGGTCGCCTCCTGGCTGTTGGTGCGGTCGCGCGCCGCATTGGCCTGCACCGAAAACTCATAGGCGCGCGCGAAGTCGCCAGTGGCGGCATACTCGCGCGCCACCGAATCGAGCAATTCGCCCGGCACGATATAGCCTTCGATGGTGGCGGCAATCATCAGCGCTTCGCGCAAGTACTGCAGTACCGACACCGCATTGCCGGCATGGATATCGGCCAGCACGCGCAAGGCTGCGATCTGGCTGAACGGATCATTCGATTCGCGCGCCAGCGCCAGTGCCGACATTGCTGCCGCCCGTGCTTCCTGTGTCCGGCCCAGCCCCGCCAGTGCATGCGCCTGGCCGCGCCGTGCGCAGCTATTGAAATCGCTCTGCGCCAGTGCGTGGCCACGCTGTTCCAGTTCGCGGAAACTGGCCAGCGCCGCCTCATAATCGCCGAGGTCCAGCGCCAGGTCGCCCTGGTATTCCAGCGCCATGGCAAAGGCGCGCGAGCCTGACAGAGGCGCAAGCATCTGCAGCGCATCACGCAGCAGGGCCTTGGCCGCCGGACGCTGGCCCAGGTGGCGCAGCGTTTCCGCCGACTGCATCTGGGCCAGGCCGATGCACATCGGCCAACCGGTAGGACGCGCCAGTTCCAACCCGCGCTGCATCCACTCCAGCGCCGCGTCGTGCGCGTTCAAGCGGGTGAAGGCATTGCCGATATTGGTGGCCAGGATGACGGCGCGCCGCACCTGGCCGGAAACCAGGGCTGCTTCGAATGCCGCAATCAGGTGGCTGATGGCGCGCCCGAACTCCGCCGCCTGGAACGCTGCCGTGCCAAGATAGTCTGAAACCCAGCCGGCGACCACTGGATGCCGGCCGGCCAGGTCGATCGCAAAGCGCTTGCGCCAGCGTTCATTGGCCGCTGGCGCATTGCGGAACACGCTGAACAGGGCGGCCAGGCTTTCGAAAATATCGATGCGCATGGCATCGCCCGACGCGCGGGCATCGGCGATGGCCAGCGCCAGTTCGTTATCGCAGCCGGCCGAATCGCCGCGGTCCACCGCGATCCAGGCCAGCAGGCTGTGCGTGTCGGCCGCACCCAGCCGGTCGTTTTGACGGGCAAACTCCAGCATCGCGCGTTCGGCGATGGTACCGGCCGTATCGAGGTCGCCGCCGAGCCAGCTGGCTTCGGCTTTGAGCAGCTCCCAGCGCGCTGCCAGCACACGCCTTTCCGCCGCCGGCAAAAGATTGGCCAGCAGAGTTGCTTCCACAACAAGTTGCGCCGAACGCACACTGTCGCGCTGGCGCAGGTGCCAGGCCAGGCGGGAGAGCAGTTTAAGGCGACATTCACCCTCAGAATATGGCAATTCTGCTTCCCACCGGGCCAGCTCTTCGTCGAGCGCGAACAAATCCACTACTTGATATCCTTGAAATAGGTGTTGCAGTAGAGAATCATACCGCACGACCGGACTTTTTGGTGTTCAAGTAGCTTAATCCTGCTTAACGAACTACAACGCGGTCTGCCGCCGCGGTGATTCAGCGTCGTTCCGGCTTGGTGTCTCGGGTGCTGGAATCCGGCTTGTTGCCGCCGGTCGTGCCATGGTCGTGGCCGTCGGCTTCGGTTTGCGCCTTGTTGCCGGAACCGGTGCTGCCCTGGGTGCCGCTGCTGCCCATGGTCGGGCTGCCGCCCTTGATGGCGGCGTTCAACTGCTCGGCATTGTTCAGGTGCTGGTGGATGGTTGGCTGCAGGCGCGTCGCCAAGGCCTTCAGCTCACTGTCCTTGGCCGAGGATTCGGCTTTGGTCACCAGCTGGTGCGCTTCCTTGTGGGCCTGCACTCCGGCCTGTTCCATATAGCTGCGGTCGAACTTGTCGCCGGACAGTTTTTCCAGCTTGGCGGCCATGGCTTTATGCTTGGCATCCAGTTCGGTCGGCAGGGTCAGGCTGCGCGCTGCCGCGACCTTGCGCACTTCCTCCAGGCCTTTAGTGTGATCGTCGACCATTTGCTGGGCGAAGCTCTTGACCCGGTCGCTCTGGGTCTTTTGCAAGGCCAGCTTGGCGGTCTCGATCTCCGCCATATTGGCCATTGCCAGGTCGGTCAGCATTTTCTGGTCCGCTTTGACCAGCCCTTCAGCCCAGGCGCTTCCCACCCCAAGCAGGGCCGACAACACAGCTACACGCATGAAATTGTTCATCGCATCCTCCGTGACAGAATAGGCAGGAAAACATTCTCAGGCAGGATGGAATAAGGTGGCCACACGCTACGTATACGCAATAC
>JBCNOX010000624.1:0-3193 GCA_039593645.1 Pseudoduganella sp. | reverse complement strand
CCCCGCCGCCGCGCGCGAAGGAAGCGGCAGGCGACGGCCGCGCAGCGTGCGACGCCTGGCTGGCACTGGGCCTGCCGTTCGAAGCGGCGCTGGCCCTGCTCGAGCTGATCGGTGACGAAGCGGCGCAGGCCATGCCCAAGGCTGTCGCGCTGCTGGAACAGATCGGCGCGGCGCCGGCAGCGGCGCTGGCGCGGCAGCGCGCCCGCGACTGTGGCGCCCAGGCGCAACTGCCCAAGTCGCGGCGCGGCCCTTACGCTGCCGCACGCGAACACCCGAGCGGCCTGACCCGCCGCGAAGCCCAGGTGCTGGAACTGTTGCTCGATGGCCTCAGCAACCTGGAAATCGCACAGCGCCTGTGCCGTTCCGAACGCACCGTCGAGCACCATGTTTCCACCCTGCTCGGCAAGCTCGGCGCCAGCACGCGCCTCGACCTGCTGCGCCGGCCGCCTGCCTCACTGCACAAAAACTAGGTGCTGGCCGCCCGGAATTTGGGTGCCAGTACCAATTCGCCGCGCCCTGCTACCGCCTAAAGTGACCTCCATGGAAAGCACGGGGCGCGGTTCACAGCCTGGTCCGAAGGGCCCGCCCCTTTTCAATACCGGACCGCTTGGAGATCGTCATGGAAGAACTGCGCCACACCAACTTCAAGAAAAACCATATCAAGATCGTCGTCAGCGAAGGCAAGGTCACCCTGGAGGAATTGCACAAGGCGCTGGACATCGCCGTGTCCCAGATGGTGCCCAAAGGCGGCTGCAACTGCGGCCTGACGGGGTTCGACCTGTCTTTCCTGCGCGGCGACCCGGCGATCGGACGCGTGCTGCGCGAGGTGCCGCACATCGAAGGCGCGGTGCTGGAACATGAACTCCGCGGCTGAACTGCCTTCGCCTGCCCCACGCCCAGCCCTGGGCGTGGGCGTCAGCTACGAGGGACGCGATCCGGCGCTGCTCGAAATGATGCTGCCGCACGTGGACGTCATCGAGGTCACGCCGGAAACCATGTCGGTGGCAGATGGCGACCGGATCATGCTCGACAAGGGCATCCTGGCCGAACTGAAAAACATCGACCGCGAAAAGACCATCGTAGTGCATGGCGTCAGCCTGTCCATCGGTTCGCATGACGGCTGGTCGCCGACCTACCTGCATTTGCTCGATGAACTGATGAACCAGGTGCGGGTGCGCTGGCACAGCGAGCACCTTGGCTATACCCGCGTCGACGGCGAGCACCTCGGCATCATGCTGGCCATGCCGCGCACCGAGCAGGCGGCCGAACTGGTGGCGCAGCGCGCCTGGTGCCTGCAGCAGCGCTACGGCCTGCCCTTCCTGCTGGAGAACATCGTGCACGTGGTACCGGACTGCCCGGCCGACTACAGCGATGCCGGTTTCCTGAACGCGGTGGCGCGCGAGAGCGGCTGCGGCCTGATCCTGGATGTGTACAACCTGGAATGCGATGAACATAACCATGCGCTCGATATCCAGGCCTTTCTGGCGGAGCTCGATGGCAGCCATGTGAAGGAGCTGCACGTTGCCTGCGGCGTCCAGCACAATGGCCTGATGCTGGACGTGCATTCGCGCCTGCCGCGCCCCTGCACCTTGGACCTGGCGCAGCAGGTGCTGCGCGACGTGGCCACCGAGGCGGAAGTGATCGTCTACGAATTCATGCCGGAAGCCGTGCCCGGACTGGGCAACGCGGCGATTGCCAGCACCCTGCAGCAAATGCGTCAACGCGAATGGAGGTAGAGATGGACCTGGCCAGCCACCAGCGCATCCTGCTTGGCCTGATGCGCGCCACTTACCAGCCGGGTGCCAGCGATGCGCCCTATTATCACCGCGTCGCCGGATCGCCCGACCTGCAGGAAGCCCGCGGCAACGTCTTGCTGTGGCGGGTCTACGTGCTGGAGCGCACCTGCGTGCTGACAGTCGAACTGTTGCGCCAGGCCGATTTGCTGGAGGACGCCCTGCAGGCCTTCATCCGCCAGGAAAACATCTCGCCGTTCCGCGAATACCAGCCGCTGGCCTTCCTCGACTTCCTGGCCGGGCACGACGACCCGCTGGTGGTGTCGGTGTCCCAGTTCGAACTGGCGCTGATGAAGGTGCGCGAGGGGGATCCGCGCCGCTTCATGGTGGACTGGAGCTACGATCCGGCGCCCATCCTGCAGGCACTGGCGCAACGGAAGCCCTTGCCCGACCGGGCCGATCCCGACCTGCACCGCACCGAAATCGCCGCCGATCTGCCCTATTTATTCGAGATAAAAAGGTTGGAGCGCGATTCGGCGAACGAGCGAAGCAGGTTCCACACGGCCCTGACGCGGGGCAGCCTGTACAGGTCGACCGGCGCCACCAGCCAATAAGCGCGTTCCACGAAGACTTCGTCCTGCAGCACCGGCACCAGGCGGCCATCGGTCGCCATGTACGGCGGCGCCATCATCAGGCCCAGGCCGGCGGCTGCGGCTTCGGCCTGCGCCAGCATGCCGGTGCAGCACAGGCGGCGGCGCGGGTTGACGCCCAGTTCGTCGAGGAAGTTCAGCTCATTGCTGGCCAGGCGGTCCTGCACATAGTCGACAAAGTCATGTCCCGCCAGTTCGCTGCGCTTCTGGATCGGCGGGTGGCGCGCCAGGTAGTCCGGCGATCCGTACACGTACAGCCGGAAGGAAGCCAGGCGCGTCACCATGTAGCGCCCCGTGTTGGGGGCATCCAGCGTGACACCCAGGTCGGCCTCGCGGCTGGCCAGGTTGGCAAAGCGCGGCTGCACCAGCAGGTCGACCGACAGCTCAGGATAGTCCTGCAGGAACTGCGCCAATAGCGGCGTGATGAAGCGCACGCCCAGGGCTTCCGGCACGCCCAGGCGCACCACGCCGCGGATCGCGACTTCGGTGCCGGACAACTGGCCTTGCGCGGCCAGCACCGCGCTCTCCATTGCTTCGGCATGGGGCAGCACGGCGTGCCCCATCTCGGTCAGTTCATAACCTTCGCGCGAGCGGTCGAACAGCGTGGCGCCCAGCTGCTGCTCCAGGCGGTCGATGCGGCGCGAAACCGTGGTGTGCTCCACTTCCAGTCGGCGCGAGGCGCCGGACAAGGTGCCGGCGCGCGCCAGCTCCAGGAAGAAGCGCAGGTCAGTCCATTCGGGCAGTGTTTTCATGCGGCTTATTGTGCATCATTTTCCTGTGCCGTAGTATTGCTGTGCAAAATTGCACACA
>JBCNOX010000623.1:0-3193 GCA_039593645.1 Pseudoduganella sp. | reverse complement strand
CAAGTCCGCTTATTCGACTTCGACGGTTTCCGGCGGCGGCGTTGGCGCCGCATCCGGTTCCGGGAACTCCAGCTTGATCGCTTCCGCCTCGTCCAGGTCGACGATCACGCGGCCGCCGGACACCAGGCGGCCAAACAGCAGTTCGTCGGCCAGCGCCTTGCGGATCATGTCCTGGATCAGGCGCGACATCGGGCGCGCACCCATCAGAGGATCGAAGCCCTTCTTCGCCAGGAACTTGCGCAGTTTCTCGCTGAAGATTGCCTCGACCTTCTTCTCGTGCAGCTGCTCTTCCAGCTGCATCAGGAACTTGTCCACCACGCGCAGGATGATTTCCTCGTCCAGCGCGCGGAAGCTGATGGTCGCATCCAGGCGGTTGCGGAACTCCGGCGTGAACATGCGCTTGATGTCCGCCATCTCGTCGCCCGCTTCCTTGCTGTCGGTGAAGCCGATCGAACGCTTCTGCAGGCTTTCCGCACCCGCATTGGTGGTCATGATGATAATCACGTTGCGGAAGTCGGCTTTGCGGCCGTTGTTGTCAGTCAGCGTGCCGTGGTCCATCACCTGCAGCAGGATATTGAAGATATCCGGATGCGCCTTCTCGATCTCGTCCAGCAGCAGCACGGCGTGCGGCTTCTTGGTGATCGCCTCGGTCAGCAGGCCGCCCTGGTCGTAGCCCACGTAGCCCGGAGGCGCGCCGATCAGGCGGCTCACCGCATGGCGCTCCATGTATTCCGACATGTCGAAGCGGATCAGCTCAATGCCCAGGATGAAGGCGAGCTGCTTGGCCACCTCGGTCTTGCCGACGCCGGTCGGACCGGAGAACAGGAAGGAACCGATAGGCTTGTCCTGCTTGCCCAGGCCGGCGCGCGACATCTTGATCGCCGAAGCCAGCGCCTCGATCGCCGGATCCTGGCCGAACACCACGTTGCGCAGGTCGCGGTCGATGGTCTGCAGCTTGCTGCGGTCGTCCTGGTTGACGGTCTGCGGCGGGATGCGCGCGATCTTGGAGATGATTTCCTCGATCTCGGTCTTGCCGATGGTTTTCTTCTGCTTCGACTTCGGCAGGATGCGCTGCGCAGCGCCCGCCTCGTCGATCACGTCGATCGCCTTGTCCGGCAGGTGGCGGTCGTTGATGAAGCGCGCCGCCAGTTCGGCCGCGGTCGACAGCGCCGACGACGAATACTTCACGCCATGGTGTTCTTCGAAGCGCGACTTCAGGCCGCGCAGGATCTGCACGGTCTGCTCCACGGTCGGCTCGTTGACGTCGACCTTCTGGAAGCGGCGGGACAGCGCATGGTCCTTTTCGAACACGCCACGGAACTCCGTGAAGGTGGTCGCGCCGATGCACTTCAGCTGGCCGTTGGCCAGGGCCGGTTTCAGCAGGTTGGACGCATCCAGCGTGCCGCCCGACGCCGAACCGGCGCCGATGATGGTGTGGATCTCGTCGATGAACAGGATGCCGTTCGGGTTGTCCTTCAGCTGCTTGAGCACGGCCTTCAGGCGCTGCTCGAAATCGCCGCGGTACTTGGTGCCGGCCAGCAGCGCGCCCATGTCCAGCGAGTACACCACCGCATTGGTCAGCACCTCCGGCACGTCGCCCTGGGTGATGCGGTAAGCCAGGCCTTCCGCGATGGCGGTCTTGCCCACGCCAGCCTCGCCCACCAGCAGCGGGTTGTTCTTGCGGCGGCGGCACAGCACCTGGATCACGCGATCCACTTCGTCTTCGCGGCCGATCAGCGGGTCGATCTTGCCCTCGGCGGCAGACTTGTTCAGGTTCTGGGTGAACTGGTCGAGCGGCGATTCCTTGGCCTGGCCTTCGGGCACGGTGCCCTCTTCCACGCCCTCGGACGCCTTGCTCGAATCCATTTGCTGGTCCTTGCGCACGCCATGCGAGATGAAGTTGACCACGTCCAGGCGGGTTACGCCCTGCTGGTGCAGGTAGTAAACAGCGTGCGAGTCTTTTTCACCGAAGATGGCCACCAGCACGTTGGCGCCGGTCACTTCCTTCTTGCCGTTGGAAGCCGACTGCACGTGCATGATCGCGCGCTGGATCACGCGCTGGAAGCCCAGGGTTGGCTGGGTATCCACTTCGCCGGTGCCCGGCACCGTCGGCGTGTTATCGCCGATGAAGTTCGTCAGCGTTTTGCGCAGGTCCTCAATATTCACTGCGCAGGCGCGCAGCACCTCGGCTGCCGATGGATTGTCGAGCAGCGCCAGCAGCAAGTGCTCCACGGTGATGAACTCGTGTCGCGCCTGCCGCGCTTCGACAAACGCCATATGCAAACTTACTTCCAATTCCTGCGCAATCATACTTCCTCCATCACACATTGCAGGGGATGCCCCGCCTTGCGTGCATGCGTTAAAACAAACTCCACTTTGGTTGAAGCTATATCTTTTGAGAAAACGCCGCACACGCCTTTGCCGTAGCGATGGACACTCAGCATAATTTGTGTGGCCGTTTCCCGGTCCTTATTGAAATACTCCTGGATGATGGCGACCACAAACTCCATTGGAGTGTAGTCGTCGTTCAGCAGCGCCACCTGGTACATAGGTGGCGGCTTGATTGCCTGCCGTTCCAGGACGGTTTCGGTGTCATGCTTGGTTGCCATACGCTTATATTCTAATGCTTTCAGTCTGGATGCAACGCCCATTTAAGAGGGGCATTTCCACCAGTACTCATCTTACGCGTTTTCGCCGATTGCCGCAGATGGCGGCCAGCTTGGCCAAAATCAAGGCCTCCAAAAAAAGCTGTTGCAAAAAGCTCACCATGTGCTAGTGAAAGCGCTTGACATTAAAAATTGTTCCGCCAACAATGCGATATCGACTTTGTGCAGATCTGTACATGTTGGTAAGAAGTGAGTTGTCGAGGAGGGGGCAGGAAGCTTCTTGCTTTTATGGCTCGTGTGATTCGTTTTTATTGAAAGTTTTTTTAAAATGGCAACTGGTACCGTTAAGTGGTTCAATGACTCCAAAGGTTTTGGCTTCATCACTCCTGATGATGGCGGTGAGGATTTGTTCGCACACTTCTCCGCGATTAACATGAACGGCTTCAAGACCCTGAAAGAAGGTCAAAAAGTGCAGTTCGAAGTTACTCAGGGCCCTAAAGGCAAGCAAGCTTCCAACATCCAGACCAACTAATCCCTGGCCTCGGACAACGAAAAGCCCCGCCCCGCGGGGTTTTTTTTCGCCTCCA
>JBCNOX010000622.1:0-3212 GCA_039593645.1 Pseudoduganella sp. | reverse complement strand
GGCGATGCGCTCGGTCTCGATCAACCGCGACCGCTTCATGCTCAATGGCAGGCCTTACCACCTGCGGCTGGTGCTGGACCAGGGCTACTGGCTGCCCAGTCTGATGACCGCGCCCTCCGACGCCGACCTGCGGCGTGATGTCGAGCTGGCCAAGGCGATGGGCTTCAACGGGGTGCGCAAGCACCAGAAAATCGAAGACCCGCGCTACCTCTACTGGGCCGACCGGCTTGGCTTGCTGGTGTGGGAAGAAATGCCCTCGGCCTATGCCTTCTCGGCACGTTCCATGACGCGCCTGGTGCGCGAATGGACCGAAGCCATCGAGCGCGATTACAGCCACCCCAGCCTGATCGTCTGGGTGCCCTTCAATGAATCGTGGGGCGTGCCCAACCTGACGGCCGTGCAGGCCCACCGCAATGCGGTGGAAGCCTTGTACCACCTGACGCGCATGCTCGACCCGACGCGGCCGGTGATCGGCAACGACGGCTGGGAAGCTTCGGCCACCGACATCCTGGGGATCCACGACTACGATCCCGACCCGGAACGCGTGCGCCAGCGCTACGAGGTGACCGACCCGGTGCGCACCCTGTTCGACCAGCGCCGCCCCGGCGGCCGCATCCTGACGCTCGATGGCTTCCCGCACCGCGGCCAGCCGATCGTACTGACCGAATTCGGGGGCATCGCCTTCGATCCCAACGCGCCGGCCCACCATACCTGGGGCTATTCGCGTGAGAACACGCCCGAAGCCTTCCTTGAGCATTACAGCTCGCTGCTCAAGGTCGTCAACGAAACGATGATGTTCAGCGGCTTCTGCTACACGCAGTTTGCCGACACTTTCCAGGAGACGAATGGCCTGCTGAATGCCGACCGCACGCCCAAAGTACCGCTTGAACAAATCTACGCCGCGACGCGCAACGTGCAGTAGCTGCGCCGCGAGCACGCCACGGCTTTGCAGCAAGCCATCCGGGCTGACTGAAAACCTGTGTGAAACCAAGGAGAATGCCATGCAAACGTTGATTGTTTTTTGCCACCTGCGCTGGGACTTTGTGTTCCAGCGGCCGCAGCACCTGCTCACCCGCCTTGCCAAGTATTACAAGGTGGTGTTCGTAGAGGAGCCGGTGTATGAGGAAGGGGAGGCACGCATGGTCTTGTCCCATCCCGCGCCAAACTTGACGGTATGCCAGCCGCATACGCCGATCCATGCGCACGGCTTCCACGACGACCAGATCCCGCTGCTGCAGCCGCTGGTGGCGGCGCTGGCGCCGGAAGGCGAGGAGGTGCTGGTCTGGTTCTATACGCCGATGGCGCTGCCGTTGCTGCAGGCCCTGCGTCCCAGCTTGGTAGTGTACGATTGCATGGACGAGCTGAGCGCGTTCAAGAACCCGCCGAAGCAACTGCTGCAACGCGAAACCGCCTTGCTCAATATTGCCGACCTGGTATTTACCGGCGGCCCGAGCCTGTATCAAGCGAAGCGCAGCCGGCATGACAATGCGCACTGCTTCCCGAGCAGCGTCGATGCGGCCCACTTCGCGCAAGCGCTCGAACGCAGCCATGGCCACCCGCTGCAGGCGGCGCTTGCACGGCCGCGGCTGGGCTTTTTCGGCGTGATCGACGAACGCTTCGATGCCGAACTGATTGCCGATCTTGCCGACGCCCATCCCGAATGGCAAATCGTGCTGGTGGGACCCGTCGTCAAAATCGACGCCGCCACCTTGCCGCAGCGGCAGAGCGTGCACTACCTCGGCCAGCAATCCTACCAGGCACTGCCGCAATTCCTGGCTGGCTGGGACGTTTGCCTGCTGCCGTTCGCGCTGAACGAAGCGACGCGTTTCATCAGCCCGACCAAGGTGCTGGAGTATATGGCGGCCGAACTGCCGATCGTCAGCACGGCGATACGCGACGTCGAGCAACCGTATGGTGCGATCGTGGCGATCGGCCACGACCACAATGAGTTCATCACGCACTGCGAGGCGGCGCTGGCCCAGTCACAGCAGCAGACCGCGCAGATGGCCGCGCGTATGCGCGAGGTGGTGGCAAATACTTCATGGGATGCGACGGCGGAACACATGCATCAGTTGATCGAACGCACGCCGCCAGGAGGCAAGACGGCGCGCCTGGCCGGCAAGGGCGCTGCGCTGGAGGCTGCAGTCGCTGCCGCGCCGGCCAAGGTCAATCCGCTGCGCGGCTCGGCCAGCGGCCAGTCGTTCGGCAGCATCGTGATCGGCGGCGGCCCGACTGGCTTGTCGGCGGCCTACCATCTCGGCGCGGACAACCTGCTGCTGGAACGCGAACAGACCGTTGGCGGCTGGTGCCGTTCGATCAAGGAGGGCGGCTTCACTTTCGACCATGCCGGCCACATCATGTTCTCCAATGATCCCTACGTGCTTGAACTGTACGACAAGCTGCTGGGCGATAACCAGCACTGGCAGATGCGCGAAGCCTGGGTGTACAGCAAAGAGGTGTATACCCGCTATCCGTTCCAGGGCGCGCTGTATGGCCTGCCGCCGGACGTGATCAAGGAATGCATCATGGGCGCGATCGAGGCGCGCTACGGCGAGAGCGAGGCGGCGCCGGCCTGTGCCAGCACGCCAGTGGAAGATTGCTGCGCCGACGGCAGTGCCGAGGTTGCCAAGGCAAGCCCGGCGGCACGGGCGGCCGGCACCGAGAGCTTCGAGGAGTTCATCTACAAGGTGTGGGGCAAGGGCATCGCCAAGCATTTCGCAATCCCCTACAACCGCAAGCTGTGGACGGTGCCTTTGAGCGAGATGGAGACTTCCTGGCTCGGCGGACGGGTGCCGCTGCCGGACCTGTCCGAGATCATCGAAGGCGCACTGCGCCCGGTGCCGCGCCCGATGGGGCCCAACGCCCGCTTCGGCTATCCGCGCCGCGGCGGTTTCCAGGCCCTGATGAACGGCTTTCTGCCGCTGATCCGCGGCAAACTGGAGCTGAATGCCGAGGTGGCGCAGGTGCTGCCGGAGGAGCACGTCGTCACGCTGGCCGACGGCCGCCGCTTCACGTACGACAACCTGGTCAGCACGATGCCATTGCCGGAACTGGTCAAGCTGATCGGCCAGTCGGCGCCGCCGGAAGTGCGCGAGGCCGCCCGCGGCTTGCGCCACATCTCGATCCGCTGCGTGAACATCGGCATCGCCCGTTCCGATGTGACGGACAAGCACTGGATCTATTATCCGGAGGACAGCATTTTCCACCGCATC
>JBCNOX010000621.1:0-3217 GCA_039593645.1 Pseudoduganella sp. | reverse complement strand
AAGCCATCGGCCTGGCCGTGACACCGCAAACCCTGTCGGGCTGCATCGGCAATTGCGACGGCTTCATCCAGTTCAACAGCGATTTCAAATTCGACTTCAACCCGAGCAACGGCACCGATGCCAACGCCTTCGATTTTGTTGGTGTAGCGGCACACGAGATTGGCCACGTGCTGGGATTCATCAGCGGCGTCGACATCCTGGATGGCAACTCGCCGCCCTACAACGGCCCGTTTAATGACAACCTGTTCACCTATGTCTCCGCGCTCGACCTGTTCCGCTACTCCACCATAAGCGCGGCGCACGGCGTGATCGACTGGACCGCCGACAACCGCGCCAAATACTTCTCACTCGACGGCAGCACGGTGGGGCCGGAATTCTCCACCGGCGTGAACTTCGGGGACGGCCGCCAGGCCAGCCACTGGAAGGACAACCTGTTTATCGGCCTGATGGACCCGACCGCAGGCATGGGTGAAACGCTGGAGATCACCGGCTACGACCTGATGGCCATGGACGCTATCGGCTGGAACGTGGCGGCGATTCCGGAACCGTCGGGCTGGGCCATGCTGGGCGCCGGCATGCTGCTGCTTGCGGTGCGCCAGCGTAGCCGTTCCAACAAGCTTTCATAATTGACTTGACGAGTGTGCATCTGACCATTACTATGCGTGCCTCGTTGCAGAACAACGCGACAATGCCCACGTGGCGGAATTGGTAGACGCGCATGGTTCAGGTCCATGTGCCGCGAGGTGTGGGGGTTCGAGTCCCTCCGTGGGCACCAAAAATTCCGCAGAAAAGCCGCTGAAAAGCGGCTTTTTTGTTTTCCGCGCAATTCGGCAATTCGGGGTCAGATCTGTCATTTGGACACGGCGTTCGTACCTTTGATTTTCATCAAATGGTCCCCGCGAGTTTCTGCAGTCGAATGATCTATTCCGCCCTGGAGCGCAACATGACGTTTGCCCTCCCACCTTGAGAAATGTCAAAGGTGCGCGGCGGCTGTCCAAATGACAGACCTGACCCCGAATTTGGGAAGTTGCACAAAATTATTAATTAACACTTGACCGATCCGGTCTCGGCCATTAATATGCGTGCCTCTGTTGCACACAACACCGCAACAGAGAGTTGAAGAAGTTAGCGCCCACGTGGCGGAATTGGTAGACGCGCATGGTTCAGGTCCATGTGCCGCGAGGTGTGGGGGTTCGAGTCCCTCCGTGGGCACCAAACGCTACCTTCTGAGACAAATGCAGTACCAGTGCCCACGTGGCGGAATTGGTAGACGCGCATGGTTCAGGTCCATGTGCCGCGAGGTGTGGGGGTTCGAGTCCCTCCGTGGGCACCAAGATTCCGCAAAAAAGCTCCCCTCGGGGAGCTTTTTTCATTTACGCGCTCAGTGCCGCTTCTACCGCCTGCGATACACTGCGGGTTGGTCGGCCGATCAGCTTCTCCAGCGCTTTCCCATCATCGAACAAGGCGCCGCGCGCAGAGCCGGCATCAGAGTCGGCCAGCAATTCAGGCCATGGCGCAGGCACGCCCACGCCTGCCAGCACGCTGGCAAATTCCGCTGGCGGCAAGTCGCGGTACACGGCTGCATTGCCCGACTGGCGCGCCGCTTCGGCGGTCAGTTCGGCCAGCGTGAACGAAGTGCTGCCGGCCAGTTCGTAGACCTGCTGCGGCGCCTCTGTGGTCAGCACGGCCACGGCAGCGGCGGCATAGTCTGCACGGGCAGCGGCGGAAATACGCCCCTCGCCCGCACTGCCGACCATTTCGCCACGCTGCGCAGCGCCAGCGATCCTGCCATTGAAGTTCTCAAAATACCAGCCATTGCGCAGGAATGAGTAAGCCAGCCCGCTGTCGCGGATGGCGGCTTCAGTGGCAACGTGTTCTTCAGCCAGGCGCAGTGGCGAGCTATCCGCGCGCAGGATACTGGTATAGGCCAGCAGCTTCACGCCCGCACGCTTTGCCGCGTCGACCACGGCGCGGTGCTGCGCAGTGCGTTTGCCGACTTCGTTGGCCGACACCAGCAACACGCGGTCAGCACCGGCGAATGCCGAATCCAGGCTGGCCGGATCGGTGTAATCCGCACGGCGCACCTGCACCCCGCGCGCCGCCAGGTGCGCCACCTTGGCCGGATCACGCACCGCTGCCACGATTTGCGCTGCCGGCACTTTCTCCAGCAAGCCTTCCACCACCAGTTGACCTAATGCGCCGGAGGCGCCAGTTACGACGATCATGTTTTTCTCCTTGGTTGAAAACAATGTAGGGCTATAATAGGACCGTCACTAACTTTTCGTAAGTACGTACTTTTTAGTAAGTATGGAAAAAACTTCAAAATCTCTGCGGGCTGCCTTGGCCCGCCATTCGGCAACGCCGGGCAATGTGCTGGTGCACGATTGCCCTTCGCGCGCGGTACTGAGCCACGTCACCAGCCGCTGGGGCGTCCTGGTGCTGGTGGTGCTCCTGGGCGGCATGCACCGCTTCAGCCAGCTGCGCAAGGAAGTGGGCGGCGTCAGCGAGAAAATGCTGGCGCAAACCCTGGTTGCGCTTGAGGGTGACGGTTTCGTGTTGCGCACGGCCCTGCCAGTGATTCCGCCCCATGTCGAATACAGCCTGACGCCCTTGGGCCGCGAAGTCGCCGAACGGCTGGAAGTGCTGGTTGACTGGATTGAGGACAACCTGCCACGCATCCTGGCACCCGAGGTCGAAGCTGAGGCCTGCTTGTAATACACTGGCGGCGTGGAAGCAAACAACACCATTCTTGTTGCAACCGGCGCCAGTCTCGATGTGGCGGCGCTGGAGCTGGCGCTCGCCCGCCACGACTACCGGGTCGAATCGGTCACCAGCGGAGAACATGCGCTTGAAGTGGCATCTGCCGGCGGTGTCGTGCTCGTGCTGCTGGATACTACGCTGGCCGGCAGCGCCGCGCTGGAACTGACCGGCCAGTTGACGCAGGCCGATGCCAGCCGTCGCATCCCGGTGCTGCTCATGTCGCATCGGCCAAGCAACGACGAAAAGGAGCGCGCCGCCCGCGCCGGCGCCGATGGCTATTTCACCCTGCCCCTGGCCACCACCAGTGTGGTTGACCATGTGCTGTTTGCATTGCAAGGCCAGCGCATCGGCGGCTTCGACCTGGAAGTGAACTACCACATGATGGCGGCCGCTTCGCCGGACGCGGTGGTGCTGATCGACCTTGACACCGGCCGCCCCGTCGACCTGAATCACCGCA
>JBCNOX010000620.1:0-3229 GCA_039593645.1 Pseudoduganella sp. | reverse complement strand
GCGCCGCGGCGTTGTCGTCCACCACCAGCACACGCACCCCGAGCAATTCGTCGGCGCGGAACATGCGGCGCGGTTTCGGGTTGGCCTGCAGGCCAAAGCGTGCCGTGAAGTGGAAGGTGGAGCCCTGGCCTTCCGCGCTTTCGACCCAGATACGGCCGCCCATCAGTTCCAGCAAGTTCTTGCATATCACCAGGCCAAGCCCGGTGCCGCCGTATTTGCGGGTGGTTGAAGCATCGGCCTGGCTGAAGGACTGGAACAGCTTTGCGCTCTGCGCTGCGCTCATGCCGATGCCGGAGTCGCGCACCCAGAAGTGCAGCTCGACGCCGTCATCGTCCTGGGCCGACTGTTCGATGCCGACCACCACTTCGCCTTGCTCGGTGAACTTGACCGCATTGTTGGCCAGGTTGACCAGCACCTGCCCGATGCGCAGCGGATCGCCAACCAGTCCGGTGGGCAGCTCCGGAGCCACCTGGAACAGCAGTTCCAGGCCCTTGTCCTCGGCCTTGAAGCCGATCATGTTGGCCAGGTTGTCGAGCACGTCGTCAAGGTCGAATTCCACCTGCTCCACCGTCATCTTGCCGGCTTCGATCTTCGAAAAATCGAGGATGTCGTTGATAATGCCGAGCAGGTTCTCGCCGGCACGCTGAACTTTTTCGATGTAGTTGCGCTGGCGCTTATCGAGGTTGGTCTGCAGGGCCAGGTGCGACATGCCGATAATGGCGTTCATCGGCGTGCGGATCTCGTGGCTCATATTGGCCAGGAAGTCGCTCTTGGCCCGGGTTGCCGCCTGCGCCTGCTCCTTGGCGATGCGCAGTTCGTCCTCGGCGGCCTTTTGCGCCGTGATGTCCTGGTACACGCCGTACATGAAGCGCGGCTTGCCATCCTGCTCGTCGCGCACCACGGTGCCGACCGCGTGCAGCCAGATGACGCGGCCGTCCAGCGGTCGCTTGTAGGCATATACCGCATCGAATTTGTCGTGAGTGCCGTCCAGTGCTCCCTGCACGCGCGCCGCCACGCGCAGCGCGCCCTCGGGATCGGCTTCCACCACGCGTGCGAACCATTCGTCCTGCAGGTGGTAGCGGCCGTCGGGCCGCGGCGGTTCGCCCAGCAGCCGCGCCGCGCGTTCCGACTGCGTGTAGTATTCGGGGTCGCTGTAGTCGACCACCCAGTAGCCGCAGTCGGTCATCTCCAGTGCGATATCGCCCAAGAAGTTGCTGCGCTTGATCTCCTCTTCCAGCCGCTTGCGTTCCGTGATGTCGCGGAACACCACCACCGAACCCACTTGCTCTCCATCCTTGTATATCGGCCGGTTCACGTAATCGACCGGGAAACTGCTGCCGTCCTTGCGCTTCAGCTGCTCGCTGTCCTGCTGCCATTCGGCGCCCACCAGCTCGCCTTCTTCATAGCCCAATAGAGCCGGCGCCGCCGGGTTGACGAAAGTGACCCGGCCGGCCAGGTCAAGGCCGACAATGCCATCGCTGACAGCGCCCAGTATCAGCCGGCTGCGTTCTTCCAGCACCCTGGTGCGCTCGTTGCGCTCCAGGATCTCCATGTTCATGGCGATGACCGGCAGCGCGCCATCGAGCAGCGACTGGGCCTGGTCGCCGTACGGCTCCAGCGTCGCCAGCTCCAGCACACCGAGCAGGCGTTCGTTGCGCAGCACCGGCACGATGGCGATGCTGGCCGGATCGGCCTCGCCCAGCGCCGAACCGATGCGCACATAGCCCGCTGGCGCCTGGCGCATGACGATCGGTTTGCGTTCCGCAGCGCATTGCCCCACCAATCCTTCGCCAAGCAGGAAGCGCTGCTGCGCCGCGGACCTGCCGCGCATCGCATAGCCGGCCAGCAGCGACAGGCTGCCCTCTTCCGCTTCGTGCCTGTAGAAAGCCGCGTGGCCGGCCTGCACCAGTGGCGCCAGCGCCGCCAGCGTGCGGGTGGCCAGGTCTTCGGCACTTTCCGCCGATTGCAGGTCGTTGCCGATAGCGGCCAGGTGGGTCTTGAGCCAACGCTGCGCCTCCATCTTGCAGGCTTCTTCCTGCAGCACCTTGATCGAGCGCGCCAGGCTGCCCATCTCGTTCGGATAATCGGTCAGCGGAACTTCCGCACTGAGCTTGCCTTTCGCCAGCTGCTGCACGGCGCTGCGCAAGCGCTCCGAAGGCAGGCGCACCGAGCGGCCCACCAGGTAGCTGAAAAGGACGCCCAGCACCAGGCTGGCGCCCAGCAGGCCCCAGGTCAGCCGCATTTCGTAGCGCGACAGCGCCTGCATCTGTTCGATCTGGTGGCGTGCGCTGTCTTCCTTGATTTCAGCGATACGCAGCAGGGCATTGTTGGCGCGGATGCCGTGCTCCTGGAATACCGGGTCGGCGACCACCGCTGCCGCCTGCGCCACCTGGCCCGCGCGCAGCAAGCCCATTGCCTGGTCCACGCGCAGGTGATAGTCGGCATAGGCAGTCTCGAACTCGGCCAGGTTCTTGCGGTTCTCCTCGCGGATGATGCGCGGACGCAGTTCTTCCAGCGCCCGGTCCTGCCTGCGCTTCGCCTCTTCAGCCAGGCCCAGTGCATGATCGCGGCCGGCCTTGTCGCGCGCCAGCAAGGCCTGGCGCAACGCCCCGCCACCCTGCGCAAACTGAATCAGCGCATCCTTGGCATCGGAAATACCCAGCAGGTCGTTCTTGTAGATGCCGAGGATCTCATCGTGCATGCGGGCCTGGGTAGTGACGTTATGCAGGCCGAACGCCAGCGTGATCAGCAGGCTGCCGCCAAAACCCAGCGCGAGCTTCCACGTCAGGTCCAGTTTTTCAAGCCGAGTCAGCAAACGGGACACGCTTCCTCCTACTCAGTCATATTAATTGCCAGCAGGTCGAGCGCCGACAGGAATTGTTCATAGGTCGCCGCATCCGGCGCCTGCAGTACCGCCAGCTCCACGGCCCCGAGCAGGCGGCCGCGCACCTGGACCGGCGCCAGCAGCAAGGCGCCCGGGCTGGCGCCACCCAGGCCGGAACGTATGCGCCATGCTGCGCCGGCGCCGCTGGCGTCGACAATGCGCGGCTCACGCTCCAGCGCACATTGGCCGAGCAGCCCTTCGCCCAGCGCCAGGCGCGGCGGCGGCGCGCTGCTGGCATAGCTGGCAGCCAGCGCGAGTCCGGCATCATCGGCGCTGTAGATGGTGCCCTGCATGGCGCCAAACAGCTGGTGGCACTGGTCGAGGAAGGCGGTCAGGCGCGCCTGG
>JBCNOX010000062.1:0-15394 GCA_039593645.1 Pseudoduganella sp. | reverse complement strand
TGCAGCACGCGCTGCTGCGAAGTCGCAAACAGTCCTGCCGGCGCCACACGGTCAAAGCGGCCCTGAACGCCGATGCTGTTCTCCATTGAGCGTTCGCCCAGGTGTCCGAACCAGGTCTGGGACAGGTCGAAGCCCGTCATCTTGCGGCGTTCGGTCTGCATCACCTGGTCGCCATTGACCGGATCGTCGAGGAAGTAGGTGACGTCGTTGTACAGCGACAGGTCGTTGCGAATCAAATAGGCATGAGCTTCCGTCAATGAACCACCCACTCGCTTGCGCCATTCAGCCGAAAGGCTGTAGCGCGCGGTGCGGCCGCCGTCGCTTGGATCGGCCGCGCCGAATTCGTCCAGCCGCCCATCCAGCACTGCGCGCAGCGGAATCTGGCTGGTCGCGTGCCAGCCAGCCTTGTAGGCCATGCCAGTAATGCTGAAACGCTCGGCGCTGGTGCCAGAGCTGTAACGCAGCACGCCGATCGACTTGTGGAAGGCCTCGGGCATCTGCCATGGGCCGTCGTTGTGGCCCAACTCAAGCGCATACAGCAACTTGCCGTCGCCAACGTCGGTGGAATTCGCCACCACGCCGCGCTGATAGGCATGCGCGCCGGCGGTCAGCGACGCAAAGCCTTCGTTGAGCTTGTCGGCCAGGCTCATATGCGCGGCACCAGCCGAGGCGAAGTCGCCTTCGTCCGCGTAATAGGGGCCTTTGCGATAGCGAATCTTGCTCACCAACTCCGGGATCAGGAAGTTCAAGTCCGTGTAACCTTGGCCATGGCCATGGGTGCGCATATTGACCGGCATGCCGTCGACGTAGGTCGCGAAGTCGGTGCCGTGGTCCAGGTTGAAGCCGCGCAGGTAGTATTGGTTTGCCTTGCCGTCGCCGCTATGCTGGGAGACGATCATGCCCGGCACGAATTCCAGGATTTCACCGGGCCGCAATGCGGGGCGGTTGGCGATCAGTGCTGCGGTAATGGTTCCTTCGCTGGCTGCGTCGGAAGTGCGAACGCCGTTGTCGTAGTGGTGGCCAACAACGTAAACCCTGGCTGGTGTCTCTTGCTCTTGCGCCTGTGCGACAGCGCAAAGAGCCCCCGCGATCATGGGGATCAATGATTTTTTCATTATGGATGTTTGAATCGGCAATCCCGCCCACCTCCCCGTGAGCGCGACCGAACAGCGCGCGCAGCGTTGCCAATGCGCGCACCACCTGTCTGGCCGGTATCCGGGCTGGCAAGGCTGACCGTCTTGCCTTCCCATGCTTGCGCACAGTGGCTTGAGAGACGACCTGTCGTTGGAGTACGACGCTTGCTTACCGTTGCGGGGGCAGCACACCCTGGCCTGCCGGCTGAAGCAGCACGGCCATGTGTTTCCCGTTTAACTGCGCGCTTGAACGCGCGCGAGGCACCAAACGGCGGCGATTATACGCTATGCACTGTTGTTATCCTGCCACCTGTCGGTATAAACCAGGTCGGCAAGCTTGCCGCGCATCGCCCATCCTTCGAGTTCCAGCATTGGCTTGGGATAGAAGCCGGCAACGTGGCCCAGGCAGATGATGGCGACAGGTTTGCCGCCTTCCGGTATGCCCAGCAGCGCGGCCAGCCTGGCGGGGTCGAATAGCGATACCCAGCCCATGCCCAGGCCTTCCGCGCGGGCCGCCAGCCACATGTTCTGGATGGCGCAGGCGACCGACGCCAGGTCCATCTCCGGCAAGGTGCGGCGGCCGAAGATGTGCTTTTCGCGCTGGTCCATCAGCGCCGCGACCAGCACTTCGCCGCATTCGCGAATGCCTTCGACCTTCAGGCGCATGAATTCTTCGTTGCGCTCGCCCAGGGCAGCGCCGGTCGCCTGGCGCTCTTCGTCCACCAGCTGGTACATCTGCTCGCGCAAGGCCGGGTCCTGGATGCGGATGAAACGCCACGGTTGCATCAAACCGACGCTGGGGGCCTGGTGCGCTGCGGCCAGCAGGCGCATAAGCTGGTCTTCGTCGACAGCGCCAGGCACGAAGTGCCGCACGTCGCGCCGTTCGGCAATTACACGATAAACGGCATCAATCGCTGCCTGGTCAAAACTGCTTTGCACTTCTGTTCTCACTGTTGGTGGAACACGATCTCCTCGACGGCCTCGCCGTTGCAAAGGTGGCGGTCGATGATGCGGTCCATATTCTCGGGGGTGACATTGTAGTACCAGGTGCCATCCGGCTGGACGCAGACAATCGGGCCGCCCTTGCATGCGGCGAAACAGCTTACCCGGCTGCGCTTCACGCGCAACTCGCCTTCGTTCAGGCCGGCGGCCTTGAATTTCTCGCCCAGGCTATCGAACAATGCCTGCGATTGGCCGTCGGCGGTGCAGCGCGGGCCGGTGCAGATCAGCAGGTGGCGGTGATAGCTGCTGATTTTCGGTTTTACTGGTGCGTCGCTCATGCTTCGTTCCCTTCCACTTCAGTGCTTGTCTCTGCTTCCCACGGCTCGTCCAGCGTGGCGCGGATATAGTCGGCCGGCAGGCGGTATTGCGCTGCCAGTGCTTCGATGCTGGCGCCGGCTTCGTGTTCGGCGCGCAGTGTGTCGAGCCATCCCAGCAAGCCAGTCGACAAGGAACGGCCTGCGCGCTCGCCTTCACGCGTTGCTCCTCCCTCTTGCATATCGTACTTGTTGGCATAGCCGCGTGGAGTCACCATCAGGCCGTCGCGCACGAAGGTGTTGCTGTTGCCGATCAGGACGGTGCTGAGCATGCCGATGTCGGCATCGCTCATGGCGTCGAGCGTGGTGAACACGATGTTCTCGCGGCGGCGGTAGGCGCTCTTGACGATTGCAACCGGGGTGTCAGGCCGGCGGTGGCGCAGGAACAGGCGCTGCGCTTCAACGATCTGGCGCGTGCGGCGGCCGCTTTTCGGGTTGTACAGGGCCACCACAAAGTCGGTCATCGCCACCCCATCCAGGCGACGGGCGATGGTTGGCCAGGGCGTCAGCAAGTCGGACAGCGAGATGGCGCAGAAGTCGTGCGTCAGCGGTGCACCGACCAGGGCGGCGCAGCTGTTCAGTGCCGATGCGCCGGGGATGATCTCCACCTTCACCGGGTCCTCCGGTGTCCAGCCGGACTGGAACAGCACCTCGTAGGTCGGGCCGGCCATGCCATAGACGCCGGCGTCGCCGGAGGAGATCAGCGCTACCTTCTTGCCCGCGCGGGCGGCTTCCAGAGCACTGACGGCGCGATCCAGTTCTTCCGTCATCGACTTGCGGATGATCTCCTTGCCTTCGATCAGGTCGGCCACCAGCTTGATGTAGGTGACGTAGCCGATCACCACGTCGGCTTCGGCAATCGCGTCGCGGGCGCGTTGCGTCATGTGGTCGACGCTGCCGGGGCCGATCCCTACCAGCATGATTTTGCCCGCAGCGGTGGGCGTTTCGATTTGCGCATTCATGGACTTTTCCTTGCGATGGAGACGGTGACATTGCGGTTGTCGACGCCTCGCAGTTTGAATTTTTCGACCACCAGGGCGGTCATCGGGGTGCCTGGGCCGGCGGCCAGCAACGCTGCCGCCTCGCTGACCGAGGGCGTGCCGGTGTAGTGGCGCACGGTCTCGGACGGATTGGGAACCGGCACGGAAGCCAGCTCTTCCGGCGTGTAAAAGTGCAGCGGCCAGCCCCATTCCTGGGCGAAGGCGAGCAACGCTTCCTCATCGCGCTTCAGGGTGATGCTTGCGGCAGCGGTTACCTGCCCGGGCTGGGCGCCGGCTTCGCGCAGTGCGGCGTGCACGGCATCGCGCACTGTTTCCAGCATGGCGCCGCGGTCGCAACCGAGGCCGATCGTGAACGTGCTCACGCCGCACCTTCCTGCGGTGGTCGGTAGACCACCAGGCGCTCGTGCAGCGCGTCCCAGCGATCCTGCGGCACTTCGGCATGGGTTACCCACAGCAGCGCTGAGTAGCGTTCGAGCAGCACGTCGTCGAAACGCTTGAAGAAATGAATGTTGTCGGGGACTGGCGTGGTGCGCGTCCACCAGTCCGGGCTACCTGCCTCCTGCACGAAGGCGATCGGTTCGCCGTTCACCACGTGTGCCGAAACGCGCGTGATGTTGATCTTCGGCGCCTCGACGCGCCAGCCGAGATGGCGGCCCAGGATATCGACGGGAATCGTGCGGCCAACGTCCGACGCGGTGGTCAGCACCGGCGCAGCGCCCAGGAGGTCGGCTACGCGTTCGCTCCACTCATTCGCGCCGCCGACATGGCCCGACAGCACCGGGATCACGTACTGGCCGGCGTCGTCGACTACGATCACGCCGGGATCTTCGTCCTTGCTGCGCAGGTGCGGTGCGATCAGGCGTACGACGGCGCCCAGTGAAACGAAGAACGCGATCTGATCGTAGCCTTCAAACAGCGGGCCAATTTCATCGCGCAGTGCGCCGTCATAGGCGCGCACAGTATTTGGCAGGCTGCCAAACTGGGCGGCGAACTTGGCGGACGTGCAGATGTCGGCGCCGGGCAAGTCGGCCGCCAGGCGTGCCGCCTGCGCTGCGCCATGCTTCGTGATCGCTACCAGGCACAGGCGCGGTACGGTAGTGTCGACAAGTGATAAGCTGCTCATGCAGTCTCCATGAAGGTAGGTTGCGGGCCAGCCTTCTTGAGGCAGCCCTTGATTCGTTCGCCGCGAATGCGATGCGGGTGCTTGAGGATCAGCAGCGAGAGGTAGCTGACTTTGGTGCCGCGCAGTGCCAGGATTTCGCCTGCGCTGAAGCGGCGCTCGTCAGGGGCGCCTACCCGTTCGATGAAGTGCGCGCCGGCCAGCAGGTTCTTGCGTTCGAGCCAGTCGATCAGCTCATCGAGCAACGGCTTCACCTTCATCAGCACCAGCGTGTCGAAGTCGGGCAGCAGGCGGTCGACTGCGCTCACGCCGTACGCCGCAGGGACAATGGCCACCGTGTCGTCCTGCTCGGCAAACGGCACCGGCACCTCGGCGCAGGCGGCGGTGAAGGAGTTGACGCCTGCGATGACTTGCACCGCAATCCGTTCGTCCAGTTCGCGCACGGTGCGCGCCAGGTGGCCGAATGTGGCGTAGGTGCTGGCATCTCCTTCGACCAGGAACAGCACGTCGCGGCCGGCGCGCAGCCAGGGCAATACGGTTTCTGCCGCCTTCAGCCAGGCACGCGCAAGCTTTCCGCCGTCGTGGGTCATGGGGAACAACAGCAATTCATGTTCGGCCGGCGGCTCGAGTCCGGCGCGCAGCACGATGTCCAGCGCGTAGCTCGGGGTTTTGCCGCTGCGGGCGGGATAGACCCAGATGGCGTCGCGCCGCTGCAGCGCTTCCCAGGCGGCGCGCGTGATCAGGCCCGGATCGCCGGGACCGAGCGAAATTCCCCACAATGTGCCGTTCATGCCGGTCCTCCCACACGGCGTGCGCAGACGATCCATACCGGATTCTCGGCCGCCATGCGGTGCATGTGCAGGATTGGTTTGCTGCGTGCGGCCTGCAATTGCAATACGTCCCAGCTTACGCCTTCGCCTTCCAGCGCTTGCAGCGCGGCGGTGGCCGTGGCGAGATTCTCCAGCGTGACGAAGTTCATCACCAGCGTGCCGGCCGGGCGCAAGCGCCGCAGTACGCCGGTGATCAAGCCGGCCAGCTCCCCGCCCGAACCGCCGATGAATACCGCGTCCGGATCAGGCCACGCACTCAAGCCTTCGGGCGCTTTGCCGTGGTACAGGCTGTAGTTGGAAATCCCGAAAGCAGCGTGGTTGCGCCCGGCGATGGCGCAGTCTTCCTCATTCTTCTCGATCGCGAAAACGTGGCCCTGCGGGCACAGGCGGGCCGCCTCCAGGCCTACCGAACCGGAACCGGCGCCGATGTCCCACACCACGCTATCGGTGCGCAGCTGAAGGCGCGCCAGGCTTACCGCGCGCACCTCCTGCTTGGTGATCAGGCCCTTCTCCGGTTGCCGTTGTTCGAACTCGACCTCCGCCAGGCCAAAGCGCACTGGGCGCGGCATGGGTGTCACGCGCCACAGCAGGACAACATTAAGGGCCGCGAAGCGCATGCCTGCCGCTTCCTGCGGGCTGAGTTCGGCCAATACGCGCTCCTCCGGCTGCAGCAGGTTCTCCGCAACAGCCATGTGGAAATCGTCGCCCAAGCCCTCGGCCAGCAGCAGGCGAGCGATGCGGTCCGGGCTGTTGTCAGGGCTGGTCAGCACCAGCAGGCGCGCATGCTGGCGCAGTGCCTGCGCCAGTGCGTACAAGCCGTGGCCCGGGGTGCTGCCGCGCGACCATTCCCCGGCATCGCGCGCGTGCACCGACACGATACGCGCATCCTGCCAGGCCAGCCCGATACGCGCGCACGCCAGCTGCAGCGTCGACAGGTTGGGCAGGATATCCAGGGCTTGCACACACAGGTGCTGCGCCAGGTAAGGCGCAATGCCGTGGCACAGCGGGTCGCCGGTCGCCAGAACCACGCAGCACAGGTTGTCGGCGCGTGCGGCCCGAACCCATTCGGGAACTTCCTTCAGCCGCGCAGTCAGGTCGCGGCAAATGGCGCCAGGCTTGAATTCATTTCTCAGCAGCGCGAGCGTGCGCGCGCCGCCGATCACCACGTCGGCGTTGCGCAGCCAGGCCAGCGCGGTCGCATTCAGGCTGGCCGCACCGTCATCCAGTACGCCGATCACGCGGCAGGGGTTGGGATCAGTTAAACAGGTATCCATTGGCTTATTCGGGAATGGGTTCGGGGTCGATATCGAGGATGTGGTCGATGCCGATGCGCCTTGTGTCGGCTTGTTCCGATGGCAGCGCGGGTGCGGACCAGACGTCCGCCACCTGGTTGCCGCTGAAATCGCACACCAGCACACGTAGCTGGAAAGCGCGGCCATAGCGCTCGGGCGCGGTCAGGGTATCGATGGCGGCTTGCGCCAGCGCGTGGTGGAAGGCGTCGCCCAGGCCGCGCTCGACCATCAGCTCCGCGCCAAAACGCGCCGTTTCGGCTGCTGCGATGGCGGCGCAGTCCTCAGGAGCGGCGCCTATGCGGCGGGCGATTTCCGCCACCAGGTCGGTGTCGACCTCGCTGCGGTTGGCATGGGTGATCGTTTCGCCTTGTGCGATCTTGGTCAGCTTGCCCACCATGACGGCGAGCACCACGAGCCCGATGCGTTGCGAGGCCGCTTCGTCCAGCGCGTAACGCAGGAAGTCGCCCATCTGGACGAAACAGGCCGATGGCAGTTCGGGACGCTCGGCGCGCAGGGTGGCGATGGCGAACGTCTCCGTGCGCCCGCCGGTGGTAAGCGCCACAACCTCGTGCCCGGTGGTGGCCGCCACCTGCACGCCCTGCACTACGCTGGCTCGCCAGGCCGCCGTCGAATACGGTTTCACGATGCCGGTGGTGCCAAGGATGCTGATCCCGCCCAGGATGCCAAGGCGTGCATTGGTGGTCTTCTTGGCCATCACTTGCCCGTCGGGCACGCTGATGGTGACTTCGATGCCATGCTCCTGCAGCAGGGCCGGCGCGGCTTCGCGCAGGTTGTCGGCGATGTTACGGCGCGGCACCGGGTTGATCGCCGGCCCGCCGACCTCCAGCCCAAGGCCGGGCATCGTCACCGTGCCGACGCCGTCGCCGGCCACGTAGCGTATGTCGCCGGCCTGGCCTGGCAGCAGGCGCAAGTCGACCGTCAGGTGGGCGCCGTCGGTGCAATCGGGGTCGTCGCCGGCGAACTTGACCACCATGGCGTGCGCAAACTGCGCGTCGCAGGCGCCGTCGTGCACGGCAAAACGCACCCGGCTGCCATTGGGCAGCAGGCTTTCGATCTCGCCGGGTACATGGCCGGTCGCCAAGCCCAGTACCGCAGCGCGCGCCGCCGCGGCAGCACAAGCGCCGGTCGTGAAACCGGTGCGTGTGCCGCGTTCGGCCGCAGCCTTTTCTTTCATGCCTGTCCTGCTTTCTGCTTCGCTTCGGCCAGCGCCAGCAGCGCATGCAAGGCGGCGACCACCAGCGTCGAGCCGCCTTTGCGGCCGCGAATGATGATCCATGGCACATCGGCCACTTCCGCCATCAGGTCCTTGGATTCCGCGGCGGAAACAAAGCCGACCGGCATGCCGACCACCAGCGCCGGGCGCACTCCCTCTTCGCGAATCAGGCGCACCAGCTCGATCAGCGCCGTTGGCGCGTTGCCGATGCCGACAATGGCGCCCTGCAGCAAGCCGAGACGCTGCGCCTTGCGCATCGCCTGCACCGCACGCGTGGTGTCTTCCGCCTTGGCGGCTTCGATGACGTCGGTGTCGCTGATGAACTGGTGCGTCTTCATGCCGAAGTGGGCCAGGCGCGGTTGCGACAGGCCGGAGCAGATCATCTCGACGTCGGCTACCACGGGCGTGCCGCCAGCCAGCATGGCGGCGATACCGGCCCGGACGGCGGCCGGATGGAAGTCGGTAAGGCCGTTGAAGTCGAAGTCCGCGTTCGCATGGATCATGCGCCGCACGACCGGCCACTGGGATTCGGTATAAGTGTGCGAGCCGACTTCGGCATCGATGATGGCAAAGCTGTCATGCTCGATCGCCTGGCCGGCGCGCGTCAGCTGCTCGGTAACGGTATTGACGGTGCTCATGCCGGCTGCGCCTCCGCGTGTGCGTGATCGTGGCTGTGGTCATGCGTGTGCGAGTGCGAATGACCGTGGCCCAGGTCGTGTGCAATCTCGCGGTAGCTGCAGCCGTCGCAAGGCAGGCGGCTATCCGGCACGCCGGCACGCAGGTCTTCCACGCGCTGGTCCATCAATTCGAAGATTTCCGCTTCGAAGCCGAAATGCTCGGTGCAGGCAAACCGTACTTGCGGATACTGGCTGCGCAGGTGTTCGACCTGGCGGTGGATGCGCTGCATCAGCGTGCCGGTGTACAGGTAGTACGGCAGCACCACGATCTGGCGCATGCCCAGAGCTACCTGGCGCTGCACCACCTTTTCCAGGCGCGGCCAGGTGATGCCGGTGAAGGCCAGGTCGACCAGCTCGTGGTCGCCCTCCTCCAGTAGCCAGCGCGCCATCTTGGCCATTTCGCCGTTGGCGCCGCGGTCGGATGAGCCGCGTCCCAGCACCACAACACCGGTGGTGGTCGGATCGGGCATGTCGAGCGTGCCCATTGCCTTGCGCAGGCGGCGCTTGAGGATGGCCAGTACCGGATCGCATGCGGTCAGGTGCGGCGCCAGCAGGAACTCCGTTCGCGGATGGGCGATGCGCGCGCCTTCGATGGCTTCCGGGATCTCCATCTTGACGTGGCCGGCGGCATTCAGGATCAGCGGCACCACCAGCACGCGGCGCGAGCTGGCTGCCACCGCCTGCAGGCTGGCATTCAGCTCGGGCGGTGCGAATTCGATGAAACACAATTCGATGCGCCAGCCTGGCCGGCGTGCGCGCCAGATATCCACGAATTCGCGGATTTCCTGGTTGCCGGACTCCTCGCGGGAGCCATGGCCGACGACGAGGATGGTATCGCTCGCTGTTTGGTTCATGCGCTGGCCTTTCTGAAACGGTGGGTAAAAGTTGGGTCGTACAATTTGGAGCGCACCAGGGTTTCCCAGTGCAGTGCGCCCAGCGTAGGGCTGGCGACGATCATGGCCTGGCTGGCCACGCCGGCTTCGCGGCAGCGTTGCTTGATGTCGGCCAGGGTGCCGCGCAGGATCTTTTCCTCGCCCGGCCAACTGGCTTTGTGCACCACCAGCATAGGCGCGTCTTCCGGCCAGCCGGCCGCACGCAGCGCCGCTTCCACCTTGTACATCAGTGTGATGGACAGGAAGATGCACAGGGTGGTGCGGTGCGCTGCCAGGCTGGCCAGGTCTTCGCCCTCAGGCATCGGTGTACGGCCTTCGACGCGGGTGAATATCACGCTTTGCGTTATTTCGGGCAGGGTCATGGATTCGCCGGCGGCGGCCATCGAAGCCATGGCGGACGAAACGCCAGGCACTACGGCCCATTCGATGCCTGCCGCGCCGAGCGGGCGCGCCATTTCGATCAGCGCGCCATACAGCCCGGGGTCACCGGTCTGCAGGCGTACTACGGTGGCGTACTTGCTCGTCTGTTCGATCAGCCAGGCCGTCATTTCTTCCAGCGTCATGTCTTTCGAATCGCGGACCACGCAGCCGGGCGGTGCATACAGCGTTGCGGCGCGGTCGACCAGCGAGCCGGCGAACAGCACTGCGCCGGCTTGTGCCAGCAGTTGTTGTCCTTTGACCGTGATCAGTTCGGGGTCGCCGGGACCGGCGCCGACAAACCAGACTTTGCCAGTAGGGCCGGATGTCATGTCAGTAGTTCTCCTGTCTGTTCGTGGACTGGCATTGCGCGCAGGCTGGCCAGCACCGCATCGATGCTGCGCGGCGCCAATCCGGCGGTGAGAAGGCCGCGCTTTGCCAGTTCGGCGTGCAAGGCCAGCGCATGGGGCAAGCGCTGGCCGGCGGCTTGCAGTGCCTCGCGCCGGGAGGCCAGCTGGTGTGCGGGAACGGAAGCGATGCAGCGGCCGGCAGCCATCATGTGGATGTCGTCAGCCCAGCGATAGGCAAAGTCGATATCGTGGGTGGACAGCACGATCGTCGCGCCGTCCGCGGCCAGCCTGTCGAGCAATGCTTCAAGTTCGGCCTGCATTGGCGCGTCCAGGCCCGCCATCGGTTCGTCCAGCAGCAGGACTTCGGGTTCCATGGCCAGCACACCGGCGATGCAGACGCGCTTCTTCTGGCCAAAGCTCAGGTGATGCACGGGACGGCGGCCGAAGCCTCCCAGGCCCACCGCATCGAGCGCCGCGCCTATGCGCATACGCACCGTGGCGTCATCGAGGCCCAGGTTCAATGGCCCGAACGCTACGTCCTCTTCGACCAGGGCCGAAATGAGTTGGCGCTCCGGGTTCTGGAATACCAGCCCGACCCGGCTTCGCAACGCAGTCAGCCCGCTGCGGCTGTAGTCATACTCGCTGCCTTGCCAGCGCAAACGGCCCGCGCCAGGGCGCAGCAGGCCGTTCAGGTGCAGCAGCAGCGTAGTCTTGCCGGCCCCATTTGCTCCAAGCAGCGCGTGGCGGCGCCCTTGGGCAAAAGCCAACGTGCATTCGCGTAAGCCGGGACTGCCGTCGGCAAACGCGTGCGCAACGGCTTCAAGTTCGATCAGCGGCGTCATAGGCGGTCCTGCAGGGAAAAGGCAAGCAGCAGCGCGCTGGCCATCAGCGACAGCGCGAGCTCGCGCCGCGCATGGGGGAAAGTCGCCGGCAGGAAGCGCAACCCGCCTTGGCCGGTGCGCGCGTCGGCAGCCAGCTGCAATGCCGATGCGCGTTGCCATACTTGCACGGCCATTTGTCCGGCCAGCAAGCCGATTGAGCGCCACTGCTGGCGCAAGCCGCTCTGCCCGAGCCGCGCCGCCTGCGCCGTACTGCCTTCATCCCATGCCTGGCGCAGCACGAACAACATGCGGTAGCACAGCGCCATCAGGTCCAGCAGCAGTTCAGGTACGCGCAGGCGGCGCAGCAAAGACAGCAGGTGCGGCAGCGGCGTGGTCAGCACCAGCCCGAGGACCGCGGCCAGCGTGGCGAGCGAGCGCAGCGCGATGTGCGCGACCGACGGCAGCAGTTCCGGCGTCCATCGCCAGCCGCCGCCGATGACGGGCGTGACCAGCATGGCCAGCGATGAGAGCAGCAGGAATCCGAGCGGCGCCACCGCTACGGCCAGGTAGGTGCGCATTGGCACACGCGCTCCGGCCAACGTGGCGAGCGCGGACAACAGCGCGAGCACGGCCAGTGTGTCCGTGCTGCGGGCAAGCCAGGCAGCAGCGATGCCAGCCAGCGCGAACAAAGCCTTGGCGCCCGGCGTGACAGCCTGCCAGCGTGCGCTGTAGGCGGCGGCGTCAATCCGCATGGGCCTCCTGTTTCGGCGCCGGTGGCGCGCAACGGCGCTCGCGCGCCACCGACATGCCGAGCCAGAAACCGATTACGCCCGCACCGATCGCGGCCTGCAGCGCAAACAGCAGCGACGCGATCTCGCCGCTCGGTGGTTCGAACAGCGGCGCGAACCAGGGCTTGTAGTCCGGCGCGATGGCGCCGATCGCCTGCTGGGCACGCGAATCCGCACCGCTGAACGCCGCTGGCGCCTCGCTGCCCGGCTCCGCCGGCGGCACTGCGGCAAACCACAGCGGCAAAACGGTCAACAGGATGATTGCCGTCCAGATCAGGCCAGTGCGTGCCTTCATGCTGCTTTGCCTTTCACATGCGCCATTACCGGCAGCGTGCGCAGTTCATGGGCGTTGAAGCGCGCCATCGCATTCACCACCAGCACGGTCAGCAAGCCTTCGCTGATTGCGATTGGCAGTTGGGTCAGGGCGAAGATGCCGGCGAATTTGGCGAACGAAGCGCCAACGCCGCCGGCCGGGTCAGGAAAGGCCCAGGCCAGTTGCGCAGACGTGGTCAGGTAGGTTGCCAGGTCGCCGAAGCAGGCGGCGGTGAACACCGCAGCCGCGCGCGACAGGCCCAGAGCGGCTATCGCACGAAAGGCGCCATAGGAAACGAAGGGGCCGACGATCGCCATGGAAAACACATTGGCGCCAAGCGTGGTCAAGCCGCCATGCGCCAGCAGCAAGGCCTGGAACAGAAGCACCACAAAACCTACCGGCACCATCGCCGCAGGCCCGAACAGCAGCGCCCCCAGCCCCACGCCGGTGGGATGCGAGCAGCTTCCCGTCACGGACGGCAGCTTCAGCGCCGACAGCAGGAAGGCGAAGGCCGAAGCTACGCCCAGCAGCATGCGCCGCTCGGGGTGCGCCTGCAGGTCGCGCGCGATGCTGCGCAAGCCCCAGGCCAGGAAAGGAATGGATACGGCTGCCCAGCCCAGCGCATGCGCCGGCGGCAGGAAACCTTCCATGATATGCATTCGAACCCTCCCGTCGAATGGTCAATGGGAGCACCATCTGGGGGGGGAATAAGAGGACGGTCGACAGGGGCCGGGCGCAAAAAATCCAGGAAAGCCGGTCGACAGCGGCTTCCCTTCACCCCGGAGAATAGTGCTGGCAGCATCGGGCCGGTATTCTGGCTCGCCTTCATCCTCCCCCGGGCCTTCCCGCGCAGTGCGCAGTGGCGTATTTCCGAAGTCGTCAGGCTTACAGCAGCGGGGGCTGCACCGGAATGGCCGCACATGGCAGCGTCACCGGTTTCCCGTTTAACGCGCATCCAGGTCAGGAGGCGCGCACCCAATTGCCGAATAGTACATTAAAGAACTCTGGCGTGGCAAACGCCTGCGCACTCGCCCAGGAAGGCGGCCATCGCCTGTACGCGCACGCTGGCCTTCAGGTCGCGGTGGTAGACCAGCCACAGCTCGCGCGATACCGGGGCTGTGTCGCGGTTCGCGCGCCGCAGCCCCGGATCGCTGTCGCCGACGAAATCAGGCAGCATGGCAGCGCCCATCCCTGCTCGCGCCGCTGCTACCTGCGTGGGCAAGCTGTTGCAGGCGAGGACCGGCGGCTTGCCGCCGAATGCGACGCGCAGCGACTTCGCCATCGGCAGCCCTTCCCAGGCGCCGTCCCAGCTGATGTAGTCTTCGCTGTCGCGCACAGCACCGGCAGCGCAGTAGAGGGCGAAACCGATCTTCCCGATGCACCTGGCGATGTAGTCGCCGGCGCCGTCGTCGGGAGCGGCCATGCGCAGCGCGAGGTCGGCTTCACGCCGCGACAGGTTGACTGTACCCATCGCGATATCGAGCTCCAGGCGCAGCGCCGGATGCAGCGCATGCAACGCCGGCAGTTTTGGAACGACCAGGTATTGCGCCAGCATTTCGGTGGTCGCCAGCCGCACCACGCCGGACACCTCCTGCTGCGACGGGCTGCTCGCCGTTTGCCCGGCGGCCGCCATCGCCTGCTCCACCAGCTCCGCCTGCGCCAGCAATTCGCTGCCATTGTCGGTCAGGGAATAGCCGCTTTGCTGACGCAGGAACAGTGTCCGCCCAGTACGGCGCTCCAGAGCATCGACGTGGCGCGAGACGGTGGACGCGCTGCAGCCCAGCGTCGCCGCTGCGCCACTCAAGCCGCCGCTGCGGGCAACCGCGAGGAAAAATTTCAGCTCGTTCCAGTCGAAAGCAAGGTTCTTCATTTTCGGAAAACAGTTTTCTAAACTCGTCAAACTACGCTCAAATCTGGAAACCTATACTAAACCAATCCCAACTTCCGGAGCCAAGCCATGACCGTCCTGTATGGAGAATCCGCCGGCATCGCCGTGATCGCACTGAATCGCCCCGATGCGCTGAATGCGCTCGACCTGGCGACGCTGCGGCGCCTGGAGGAATTGCTGGAAATGGCCGCCGCCAGTACCAGCGCCGGCGCTGTCATCCTGACCGGAACTGGCTCCAGAGCCTTTTCGGCGGGCGCCGATATCAAGTACCTGAGCCAGGCCTCGCCGCAGGACGTGCGCGAGTTCGCGCGGCTGGCTGTCCGCATCACCAGGCGTATCGAGAGCCTTGGCAAGGTCGTAGTGGCGGCCCTGAACGGGCAAGCCCTTGGCGGCGGGCTGGAACTGGCTGAAGCTTGCATGTTCCGCGTCGCAGCCGGTCACGCAAAGCTTGGCCACCCTGAAGTGCGCATCGGCGCGGTGGCTGGCTTTGGCGGCACCACACGGCTGGCGCGCCTGGTCGGCAAAGGCCGCGCCGCCGAAATGCTCTTGCGCGGGCGCGCCATCGATGCGGAAGAAGCGCTGCGCATCGGCCTGGTGCAACAGGTGACCAGGCCCGACGAATTGATGGATGCGGCGCGCGCGATCCTGTACGACATCCTCGACCAGTCACCGGAGGCGGTGCGCCTGACGTGGGAAGCCCTGCACCGCGGCCTGAACATGACCCTGGAAGAATCCGCTGACCTGGGCGCCGACTACTTCGGCCTGGTCGCGGCGACCGAAAACTTCCGCCTTGGCACGCAAGCTTTTATTAAAAAAGTCGCTCCTGAATATAGCGGGCACAGGGTTGAATAAATCAGACAAACCCTGCGCACAATAGGTTTTGCTCAACCATTTCTCGCTATACTGCACCCTTGGGAAATTTCCGAGGGGCAACAATGGACGACACAATCGAACTTAACGAGGGCTTGCCAAAGCTCCCCGCGACATTGGCTGCGGCAGCTTTGCTGACAGCTTGCGGCGGCGGTGGCAGCGAAAGCAAGGGCAGCGACGGCGGCAGCACTTCCCCAGTCACGGAAGTCGAATCGGTTTCCAGCGTCCAGTCGGCACGCTTCCTTGCCCAAGCCTCGATGGGCGCCACGCATGAACAGATGGCGCGCGTCCAGGCTGTTGGCTACAGCAAATGGCTGGACGAGCAAATGGCAATGCCCGCCTCGCAATCGCGCTGGGACTGGCTGATGGCCAAGGGCTTCAACGCCATCGAGAACAAAAACAACCAGGCCGGCATCGACGCCGCGCTTTGGGTGAAGCTGCTCACTTCCCC
>JBCNOX010000619.1:0-3243 GCA_039593645.1 Pseudoduganella sp. | reverse complement strand
CCGCCAGCACGGATATAGCGTTCGAAAGCAGCCTGCTGCTTCTCATCGAGGATGTCGCCCGTCGTCAGCAGGAACACCACAGCCTGGTATTTGGCCAGTTCCTCATCGCTGAACACGCGGTTGGCGTCTTCAGTCCAGAAGACGTTGAAGTCGTGCAGCTTGCCAAGTCCCTGGATGGCCGCAACCCCGGCCGGAATCGAATCATGGTGCCAGCCGGCTGTTTTCGAGAACACCAGGACGTTGAATTGCGCCGCTTGTGCGCAAGAGCAGGCAAAGGCCAGTAAAGACGATATCAATACTTTCACGTACGCTCCTCTAATTGCATTCAATTTGGTAACGCTATCACAAAGCCCCTGTGTTCACTTGGCGACAGGTGAATATTCGCGAGACTTTCCCTAGGAGTTATCTGGCAAATTATCGGAAGAATCTTACGAGCTTCGCCACGGAGGATCAGACCATGGATACTGATATGGTTATACGCGCTGTACAGCGCAAGCTGGGCCTCGAGGAGGATGGGCGCCCCGGGCCAATCACCTGGGCCGCGATCTATGCGAAGATTGTCGGCGACAGCGTGCCAGAGGAATTATCGGGGAATGTCGACGCCCGCAGCGAGGCTGTCATCCAGACCTTGCATCCGAGCGCCAGGCCTTATGCCCGCGCCCTCGTCAACAAGGCTGCGTCGATCGGCATCGACATCAAGGTAATCAGCGGCCTGCGCACGTTTGCGGAACAAGACAAGCTGTACGCCCAGGGCCGAACCACGCCCGGCAAGAAGGTCACCAATGCCAAAGGCGGCCAATCAAACCATAACTATGGCATTGCGTTTGACGTGGGCGTGTTCGACGGTCCCAAATACCTGCCCAACTCGCCGAAGTACAAAGTTGTTGGCGGCATTGGGCAAGAGCTGGGGCTTGAATGGGGCGGAAACTGGACCACGATAGTCGACCAGCCACATTTCCAGCTGCGTCCCGACTGGGCGAAGAACGAATCGGAACGTGAAATGCTGGTCGAACTATTCCGGCGCCATGAGAATGGGTTGGACTACTACGCCTGATCCCTAATTGCAGCCACAAAAACGCTTGGGTTTGGTGGCATCGCACACTGTGCCATCGAGCTGCTTCCAGAAGAAGACTGTGTCGACACCATAAGGCGAACGGACGTTGCCGGCACGGAGATAACCCTGGCGGGCAAAGAATTCCTCGCCGGTCGCGGTACTGTGAAGTTGCAGGGCCTTGACGCCCCAGCTGCAAGCCTGCTGTTCGACGCAGGCCAGCAGGGCTTTGCCGGCGCCGCGCTGGCGCACTTCCGGCAGCAGGTAGCACAGGGCCAGCTTGCCGGCAGCCGTCAGCAAGGCGACGCCGACGACCTTGTCCTCTTCGACTGCAACCAGCGAATAGTTGGTGGGCGAGGCAAACCAGGACGCTACCGTCTCGGGCGTCTTATTGCCAAGCCAGGCGCCAAGGATGGCAGGATCATTTTTATGGTCAAGCACACAACATTCAGCGATTGAGCGTCGCAGCACCTCACAGGCAGCCGTGGCGTCTTTCGCTTCCGCGCGGCGAATTTCAAAACTCATGCGTGCTCACAGGTATTCAATAACCGGAATATACACCAGCGGCAAAAACCCCGTACGAGGCCGCGTGCGCACTGGCTTATCCGGGGCCGATACTAAGCTTATAACGAATAAGTAGTTTCCTTTCGGCGCGAGATTCTAGACCATGCATATCTGTTTTCACAATAGAGATTGCCATGACTTATAACAAATTCGCATTTGCACTCAGCGCCACCCTGGCAGCGGCCACCATCGGTTTTGCGCCGGTTGCATCGGCCAATGAAGTGACCCTGCTGAACGTGTCCTATGACGTGGCACGTGAGCTGTACAAGGACATCAACCCGGCCTTCGCCGCTGCCTATAAGAAGAGCACCGGCGTGGACGTCACCATCAAGCAGTCGCACGGCGGCTCTTCCAAGCAGGCGCGCGCCGTGGCCGATTGCATGGAGGCGTCAGTGGTGACCATGAACCAGGCCAACGACATCGACATGCTGGCCGACCGCGGCCTGGTGGTGCAGGACTGGGCCAGGAAATTCCCGAACAATGCGGCGCCGGCCTACTCCACCATGGTCTACCTGGTGCGCAAGGGTAATCCGAAAGCGATCAAGGACTGGAGCGACCTGGCCAAGCCGGGCGTGTCCGTCGTGATCCCGAACCCGAAAACCGCGGGCAATGGCCGCTACACCTACCTCGCAGCCTGGGGCTCGGTGCTGAAAAAAGGCGGCAACGAAGCGCAGGCGCGCGAACTGGTGGGCAAGATCTTCAAGAACGTGCCGGTGCTGGATGCGGGCGGGCGTGCCGCCACCACCACCTTCACCCAGCGCAAGATCGGCGACGTGCTGGTGACTTTCGAAAACGAGGTGAACCTGGTGCGTGCGGAATTCGGCGACGACTTCGAGGTGGTGTACCCGTCCTCCTCGATCCTGGCGGAATCGCCGGTGGCCGTGGTCGACAAGGTGGTAGACAAGAAAGGCATCCGCAAGGAAGCCACTGCCTACCTGAACTTCCTGTACACCGACGCCGGCCAGGAGATCATCGCCAAGCACTACCTGCGCCCGCGTTCGGACGCAGTGTTCAAGAAATTCGCAGCGACCTTCAAGCCGATCTCGCTGTTCACCGTGGATGAAGTGTTCGGCGGCTGGCGCGCGGCCCAGAAGAAGCACTTCGACGACGGCGGCGAATTCGACAAGATCTACAGCTCGAAGTAAGCCTTACGTTTTAGTCAGGCGCTCGATCTGCGCCTTCTTCTCGGCCATGTCATGGTCGGTATCATGGAACCGCGCCGCAATGGCGCGGAACTCCTCCTGTAAGCCGACGAATGCATCGATCATGTCGGGATCAAAGTGTCTTCCCTTGCCGTCGATGATGATCTGCACTGCTTTTTCGTGCGGCATGCCGTCCTTGTAGACGCGGCGGCTGATCAGGGCGTCGTACACGTCCGCCACCGCCATCAGTCGCGCCGAAACGGGAATCGCATCCCCCGCCAAGCCCTCCGGATAGCCAGAACCATCCCATTTTTCCTGGTGCGAGTAAGCGATCTCCTTGGCGATCGACAGGAAAGCCATCGGCGTGCCCAAGGAACGTTCCGCATGCTCGATGGCGGCGCGGCCCAGGGTGGTGTGGGTCTTCATGATCTCGAATTCATGCGGCTCGAACCTGCCGGGCTTTAGCAGGATGCGGTCGGGGATGCC
>JBCNOX010000618.1:0-3268 GCA_039593645.1 Pseudoduganella sp. | reverse complement strand
CCGCTACTCCACCGCCTTTGGGTTGGAATTGCTAAAGTAAAAAAAGCCGGTAAAGAAGTGCAGGTGCATGGATCGAGTTCCGTTGATTTCGATCCACTATAACAACAGTTAATTACTTATGCAAGCCGGCCGTTGAAATCGGCACGAAGCTTGCATTGTTGAAGTAGACGCGCCGACACAACAGTAAATATTTCTGAACCGAAATTTTTGCGGCCCGTTGTCAAATCTCAAATAGAATTTATTCAACCTTTGCAAGTGCCTAATACCGGTGCTTCCATCGGCCCTGACATGCCCATCTTTTTGAGGAGAAGTACGTTGGCTACAATCAAGGCTAAATCAATGATCTATTCCCTGTTGTCGGCATTCGGCGCCCTGGCGGTCTTGCCGGCCATGGCGCAGCAACAGGCTCCCGAAGAAAAAATGATCCGCGTCGAAGTGACCGGTTCTTCCATCAAGCGGCTGGTGTCGGAGACGTCCCAGCCGCTGTCCGTTTTCAAGGCCGAGGAATTCACCAGGCAAGGCTTGACCACTGCCCAGGAAGTGCTGGACCGCATTCCGTCCAACCAGACCAGCATGGGCGCCGGCAACGTCGTCGGCGGCAATGCCAGCGGCTTGCCCACCGGTGGCCAGGCGGTGGCCGACTTGCGCGGCCTCGGTGGCGACAAGACCCTGGTGCTGCTGAATGGCCGCCGCATTGCCAACCACCCGTATGACGGCGCCAGCGTCGACCTGAACGTGATCCCGGTGGCAGCGCTGGAACGGGTCGAAGTGCTGCGCGATGGCGCGTCCGCCATTTACGGTACCGATGCCATTGGCGGTGTGATCAACTTCATTACCAAGCGTTCCGTGACCGGCACCACCGTCACCGCGGAAACCATGCTGCCGCGCGAATCAGGCGGCAAGGAACGCCGTGCCAACATCGTCAGCGGGGTCGGCAACCTCGACAACGACGGCTGGAACCTGATGGGTGTGCTGGACTGGCAAAAGCAGGACGTACTGACCTCGCAGCAGCGTGACTTCTCCAAGACGGCCGTGATCCCCGAACGCGGCATGACAGTGGCTGACGGCACCTCCGGCACCACCTTCCCCGGCAACTACTTCGATCCGGTCACCGAAGCCACGGGCAACCCGGGCTTTGCCAGCGGCTGCCTGCCACCGTTCTCGATTCCACGTCCTTCGAACGGCACCTGCCGCCAGGACTACACGCGCCAGATCGACAATCTGCCCGAACAGGACCGCCTGGTGTTCTTCGGCAAGGCCGCGTTCAAGCTGAATGCCGACACCACGGCCAGCCTGGAATACCTGCACTCGCGTAACAAGGTGGTGTCACGCACCGCGCCGCCGCCGCAGACCGGCCTGTCCCTGCCGAACACCAGCCCCTACTATCCAGGCAATGCGGGCGGCGTGCCGGCCCAGCCTGACCTGTCGGGCGAACCCCTGTCGGTCAACTGGCGTCCAACGGAAGCCGGGCAGCGCCGCATCAATTCCAAAGGGGAAGGCGACCGCCTGGTCGCTGCCCTGGAAGGCATCGCGGCAGGCTGGGACTACAAGGCTGGCCTGAACCATTCGGTCAGCAAGTCCGAAGAAGTCTTCACTGGCGGCTACGTGCAGGACGCCGGCTTTGCCGCTGGCGTGCAGAACGGCATCCTCAATCCGTTCGGCCCGCAGAATGAGGCTGGCCTGGCCTACCTGGCCAGCGTAGCGCTGCGCGGCAAGGTGCAAGACGCCAAGAACAAGTCCACCACCTTCGACATCAAGGGTTCGCGCGACGTGATGCAGCTGGCCGGCGGCGCCATGGCCGTGGCGCTGGGCGCCGAATACCGCAAGGAAGACGCCGACTTCAACGTGAACCGCGATATCGCCGGGCAGGCGTCCAGCTCCGGCCTGTCCGGCTCGCAATCGAAGACCGGCTCGCGCAATGTGAAGGCGGTGTACGGCGAATTGAGCGTGCCGCTGATCAAGGACCTCGACATCCAGGCTGCCGTGCGCTACGACCACTACAGCGATGCGGGCAGCACCACCAACCCGAAACTGGGCGTGCGCTACCAGCCAATCCAGCAACTGCTGCTGCGCGGTTCGGCCAGCACCGGTTTCCGCGCCCCGACCCTGTTCGAGAAAAACGCACCGCAGTCGAAAAACGACACCAGCAATTCCTACGACGATCCAATCCTGTGCCCGGGCGGCGTGCCGCAGCCGGGCGCCAACCCGCTGCGCGATTGCGACCTGCAGCAGTTCAAGCTGCAAGGCGGCAACCCGGCGCTGACGCCGGAGAAATCGAAGACCTTCTCGTTTGGCGCCGTGTTCGAGCCGATCCGCAACACCACCATCGCGCTGGACTACTGGAATATCCGTCTGAAAGACAAGATCGGCGCGCTGCCGGAGCAAGCGATCTACGGCAACTACGAGAAGTACAAGGACCGCTTCCTGCGCAACCCGGACGGCTCGCCGTTCGCCATCCTGGACCTGAACGAAAACCTGGGCCGCGTGAAAACCGACGGTATCGACCTGAGCGCGACGGTCAGCTCGGGCCGCACCGCATACGGCAGCTTCACCTTCACCCTGGACGGTACCTGGGTGCACAGCTACAAGTACCAGAACGAGCGCGATGGCGAGTACATCGAGAACGTCGGCACTTACGGCGACAACGGCCCGATCATGCGCTGGCGCCACAATGCCTCGCTCACCTGGCGCGAAGGCGCCTGGAGCGCGACGCTGTCGCAGAACTTCAAGTCCGGCTACGTGGACCAGAACTTCGTGGCGCCGGAATTCTTCAACAAGGTCGATTCCTACCAGTTGTGGAACCTGTCCGCCACCTACACCGGCTGGAAAGGCCTGACCCTGACCGGCGGCGTGAAGAACTTGTTCGACAAGGATCCACCGTTCACCAACCAGGGCACCGTGTTCCAGAAAGGGTATGACCCGCGCTACTCCGACCCGATCGGCCGCGCGCTCTACCTGCGAGCCAGCTACAGCTTCTGAAACGAGCACGCAGAAAAAAACCGGGCGCACTGCCCGGTTTTTTTTTATTCGCCCTTGATCAGGCTTGCCACCTTGGTGGTGATGATGTCGACCGCCGGGCCATTGGCGCCGTGCGGCAGGATCACGTGCGCGTGGCGCTTGGTCGGCTCGATGAACTGCTTGTACATCGGGCGCACGGTTTCCATGTACTGGTTGATCACGCTCTCGGTGCTGCGGCCGCGCTCCGCGATGTCGCGCTGCAGGCGGCGGATAAAGCGCACGTCCGCCGCGGTATCGACGAAGATCTTCA
>JBCNOX010000617.1:0-3272 GCA_039593645.1 Pseudoduganella sp. | reverse complement strand
CTTGGCGCCCAGCGATTCGGAAATCGACATCATGTGCGCCGACAAGTCGCAGTCGGTCTTCACGGTAATCAGTTCGCGGCCTTTCGGCAGCCATTCCAGCGCCGCGCGCAGGTTGCCGCCCACTACGCCGCCGATCTTGTCGGCGTTTTCCATAATGCCGGCAAGGCTGCCATACTCCTGCAGCCACTTCAGCGCAGTTTTCGGGCCGCACTTGGCCACGCCCGGCACGTTGTCGACGGTATCGCCGATCAGGGTCAGGTAATCGATGATGCGGTTCGGCGGCACGCCAAACTTGGCCAGCACGCCCGCCTCGTCCAGCTTTTCGTTGGTCATGGTGTTGATCAGGGTGACCTTGGGCGTGACCAGCTGCGCCAGGTCCTTGTCGCCGGTGGAGATCACCACGTCCATGCCGGCCTGCTCGGCCTGTACCGACAGGGTACCGATCACGTCGTCCGCTTCCACGCCTTCCACCATCAGGATTGGCCACCCCATGGCACGCACCGCCTCATGGATAGGCTCGATCTGCAGGCGCAGGTCGTCCGGCATCGGCGCACGGGTGGCCTTGTAGTCGGGATACATATCGTCGCGGAAGGTCTTGCCCTTGGCGTCGAATACGCAGGCGATATAGGCAGCCGGGTAATCGGCGCGCAGGCGGCGCAGCATATTGACCATGCCGTGCATGGCGCCGGTGGGATAGCCCTCGGCGCTGCGCAGGTCAGGCAAGGCGTGGAAGGCACGGTACAGGTAGCTGGAACCATCGACCAGCAACAGGGTCTTTTGCATAGCGGGAGCGTGGTGTAAATCTCAATATTCCATTATCGCAGAGTTTTACAACGGGACAGGAGGGCATTTGATACAATGGTCAAACCAATAAATTGATCGAAATCCCATCATGCGCGCCCAAACTTCCTGGCTTGCTCTTCCCCTCGTCCTGCTGGCGACCGGCGCCCTGGCGCAGTCCGCCCCGCCCCAGCCGCAGCAACTGGAACGCATCGAGGAAGTGGACAACCCGGTCACCGTCACGGCCAAGCCAAGCACGGAAACCAAGATTGTCGAAAAGCGCGAAGGTGGCCGCGTGACCGAAGCCAAGGTCAAGAGCGGCGGAAGCACGTATACCGTCAAGCCGAATACCCCGGCTGGCAGCGCACTGCCCGGCGATGCAGCCGGTTCGGCCAATCGTGGCCCGCAGTGGACCGTGCTGGAGTTCGACCTCCTCAGCAAGAAGAAGAAACGCTCTGCCGAGGAAGCGGACAAGGAAGACGGCCCGCCGCCTCCACCGCCAGCCCAGCCGGCCGCGCAGACCAAGTAAGCGCGCGCCCCGTACCCACACTTCACCTGGTTTCTCATGGCAGTTTTTACCCCGGTCTCACTGGAAGATGTCGGCCATTGGATCAAGCAGTTCCCCCTTGGCAAAGCCGTCGCGCTGAAAGGCATCGCGTCCGGCATCGAGAACAGCAATTTTTTCCTGACTACCGAGCGCGGCGAGTTCGTGCTCACGATTTTTGAAAACCTAACGTTCGAGCAGTTGCCGTTCTACCTGCAACTGATGCGCCACCTCGCCAATCACGGCGTGCTGGTGCCGGCGCCCGTTGCCAACGACGAGGGCGAACTGTGCGTGGCGCTGCACGGCAAGCCGGCCGCCATCGTCTCCAAGCTGGAAGGCAAGCCGCAAATGGCGCCGCAACCGGTGCACTGCGCCGCCGTTGGCGCCATGCTGGCGCGCATGCACCTGGCCGGCCAGGACTTCACACTGCAACAGCCCAACCTGCGCGGCCTAGGCTGGTGGCGCGAAGCCACCGCCGCCGTGCTGCCTCACTTGGCGCTGGAACAGGCCCACCTGCTGCACGAGGAAATGAAATTCCAGGAAGCGCTGCATGCTTCCGCCGACTACCACGCGCTGCAGCGCGGCCCGGTGCACGCCGACCTGTTCCGCGACAACGTGATGTTCGACGGCGAACGCCTGACCGGCTTCTTCGACTTCTACTTCGCCGGCTGCGACAGCTGGCTGTTCGACGTCGCAGTGACCGTCAATGACTGGTGCATCGACCTGGCTACCGGCGCGCTGGACGAGGCACGCGTGCGCGCCATGCTCGACGCCTACCACGCAGTGCGCCCATTCACGGCCACCGAACACTCGCTGTGGCCTGCCCTGCTGCGCGCCGGCGCCTTGCGCTTCTGGATTTCGCGCCTGTACGATTTTTATTTGCCGCGCGCCGCCGAAATGCTGACGCCGCACGACCCTACCCACTTTGAGCGCATCCTGCGCACACGCATTGCCGTTCCGGCCCCGGAGTTGTATTAAATGAGTAACCTACCCGCCAGCGCAGGCATCGCCTGGATCCGCGAAGGCTTCGCCATCTTCCGCAAACAGCCCGGCGGGTTGATGCTGTTGATGCTGGCCTATCTGGTGGCGGGGGTGGTGCTGGGGATTATTCCCTTCCTGGGGCAATGGCTGCCAATGATCCTGGCGCCCGTGTTCACCGCAGTGTTCGTGCAAGCCTGCGCCGCAGCCGACCGCAAGCAAAGCCTGACGCCGGAGATGCTGCGCCCGATCTTCCAGAAGCCGATCTTCCCGCGCCTGGCGGGCCTGGGCGCGCTGTTCGTGCTGGTGTTGGCCTTGCTGGCGATGCTGTTTGCATCCGTGGTCGGCATGGACACCATGCGCCAGTTGGCCGAGCAGCAGGCGAAGCCGGATGCGGCAGCAGCGACAGCGGCGGCCAGCGGCAACTTCGGCTGGGCCATGTTCGTCATTTTCCTGCTGTCGCTGCCTCTCAGCATGGCCATGCTGTTCGCTGCACCGCTGATCTTCTGGCAGCAGATGCGCATCGGTAAAGCCCTGTTCTACAGCTTCTTTGCCGTGTGGCGCGCGCTGCGCGCCTTCCTGCTTTACTTCCTGTGCTGGGTGGCGATCGTCATGTTGCTGACCAATGTGGTGCTGCTCCTGCTCGGCAAGACTTTGCTGGGCATGGCGGTGCTGCAATCGTCGCTGATGATTGTCGTGATGGTCATCCAGTGCTCGGTATACGCCGCCTACAAAGCCATTTTCGGCGAACCGTCACTGCCAGGGCCAACTCCAAATCAGTCGGCTAAGTAGTCTTCGGAACGCAGCCAAATTCGGACGACTGCTTGTCGATGAAATCGACGAGCCACTGCGCGATATGGGCCAGATCGACCTCGCTTCCATCCTCGACGCGCTTTGAGATCATGGTCAGGGCGTTGAACTGAGTAGTCGTGTCCTTGAAACGAAGGGTTGGATCGGTTCCGTATTCATC
>JBCNOX010000616.1:0-3275 GCA_039593645.1 Pseudoduganella sp. | reverse complement strand
CCAATGTGGACGCCGGAGCAGATGGCGGCGTGGCAGGCGGCGGATTGGCCGGGCAATGTGCGCGAACTGCGCAATTTCGCCGAGCGCCTGACGCTTGGGCTGGTTCCTGCAGCGGCCAACGCTCCCCTGTCTGGTATCCCGGCTCCGGCGGGACTCGGTTCGGGGGCCGCGGCCGGTGCAGCCTTTGCGACCGGCGCCGGCATTTCGTCGCCGGCGAGCGCCGCCACCGGCGCGGGCATGGAGTGGGCTGCCGGCGCTGGCGCCACCAGCAGCGCGGCAATGACTGCCGGCGCAGCATCGGCCGCCGGCGTCGCGATGGCGGCCGGCGTGCCTGCTGCGGGCGCGGCACAATCGGATGCTGAGCAGCCTTCACTGCCGCAGCAGGTCGACGCCTTCGAGCGCGACCTGATCCTGCGTGCCCTGGCCGCTGCCGACAACAACGTGGCCCTGGCAGCGGACCGCCTGCTGCTGCCCCGCAAAACGCTGTATGACAAGCTGAAAAAGCACCAGATCCAGCGCGACTGAAATGTAGTAAAGCTACACGCTTTCCGGTAAGATTTCTGTAGCACCACTACTACGGAGACAAAATGAAGCAGCGCACCCTCGTGGCCGCCCTCCCGGCGGTCTTCGCGGCGCTTTCCGCCGCCGCAGCGCCAACCACCGCCCTCACCGCCTCCCCCACTGCTGCGACGCCGCACTCGCTGGCCTCCTGCGACGGGCCGCACGAAACTGTGCTGGCAGGCACCCAGGGCTTCGACGCCCGCGCGCTGTGGCTGGACGGCCGCATGGCCAAGTGGACTGGGGCCAGCGCCGGGGGCAGCTTCAAACTCTATTACGCTACAGCCGCAGGCATCAGCGCCCCGCAAGGCGCCACCGTCAGCGGTGCCGACGGCGCCTTGCCACTGGCCGTCAACAGCGATGCCTTGCCCGCCCCGCTGGCCCAGCGCTTCAAATACACCGGCGATGGCGTACTGCTCGCACTCTCCAGCGCTGACCGCGCCCGCCTCCCTGCACTGCTGGCGAAACAGCTGGTCGTGGTCCAGGAAAACGCCGACGGCACCGTACGCGACGCCACCGCACTGCAGGTTCCCGGCGCGCTTGATGACATTTATGCCGCGGCCGAACAGGCAACCGATCTCGGCGCCAGCATCGGCAAAGGCGCCACCACATTCAAACTGTGGGCGCCAACCGCGCAACGCGTGTCTGTCTGCGTATTCGATACCGGCAGCAGCAAGCCGAAATCCATCACCACCATGCAGGCCGATGCGAAAACCGGCATCTGGTCCGCCAACGCCCGCGGCAACCTCTCGGGCCGCTACTACAAGTATGTGGTGGACGTGATAGCGCCCAAGACTGGCCTGGTGCGAAATGTCGTCACCGACCCGTATTCGGTCAGCCTGACCACCGATTCCGCCCGCAGCTACATCGTCGACCTGGCCGACCCGCGGCTGGCGCCGGCCGGCTGGAGCAAGGACCAGCCGCCGGCCAAAGTGAAGGTGCAGCCGGACATGTCGATTTACGAGCTGCACGTGCGCGACTTCTCGATCAACGATCTTTCCGTCAGCGCCATGAACCGCGGCAAATACACCGCTTTCCGCGAGACCGGCTCCAACGGCATGAAGCATCTCGCCATGCTTGCCAAGGCAGGCCTGACCGACGTGCACCTGCTGCCGGTGTATGACCTGGGCAGCGTGCCGGAAAAAGGCTGTGTCTCGCCTGTCGTTCACGGTGCGCCGGACAGCGACCAGCAGCAGAAAATCGTCAGCGACAACGCGCTGAAAGACTGCTACAACTGGGGCTACGACCCCTGGCATTTCAACGCGCCGGAAGGCAGCTACAGCACCGACGCATCCGACGGCGCGCGCCGAATCATCGAACTGCGCGAAATGGTGATGGCACTGCACAAGACAGGCCTGCGGGTCGGTACCGATGTGGTCTACAACCACACCTACCGCGGCGGCCAGCACGAGCGCTCGGTGCTGGACCGCATTGTGCCCGGCTACTACCAGCGCCTGAACCTCAAAGGCGAAATCGAAAACTCCACCTGCTGCTTCAACACGGCCACCGAGAACCGCATGATGGCCAAGCTGATGATCGACTCGGCCGAACTGTGGACAAAGCACTACCACATCGACTCCTTCCGCTTCGACCTGATGGGTCACCAGCCGCGCGCCGTAATGGAAGCGCTGCAAGCGCGCGTCAACAAGGCCGCCGGACGGCATGTGAACCTGATCGGTGAAGGCTGGAACTTCGGTGAAGTGGCGGATGGTGCGCGCTTCGTGCAGGCTTCGCAGCTGTCGCTGAACGGCAGCGGCATCGGCACTTTCAGCGACCGCGCGCGCGATGCAGTGCGCGGCGGCGGAGCCGGCGATTCGGGGCAGCAGATGGTTGCGCAGCAAGGCTATATCAATGGGCTGGTGTATGACCCGAATGCCAGCGCCGGCCTGCGACCGGTAACGGACCTGATGAAGGCCGCCGACCTGGTGAGGGTCGGCCTGGCGGGATCGATCCGCAGTTATCGCATGCAAACCTTCACCGGAGAGAGCAAGGAACTGCAAGCCATCGTTTATGGCGGCAACCAGCCGGCAGGTTATGCGAGCCAGCCGGGCGAGGTGGTCAACTACGTGGAGAACCACGATAACCAGACCCTGTACGACATCAATGCGCTCAAGCTCCCCCTGGCGGCCACCAGCGCGGACCGTGCCCGCGTGCAGATGCTGGCGGCGGCGATCAACGCCTTCTCGCAGGGCGTCGCCTACTACCATGCCGGGTTTGAGATCCTGCGCTCCAAATCGATGGACCGCAACAGCTTCGAGTCGGGCGACTGGTTCAACCGCCTGGACTGGACCTACCAGACCAATTACTTCGGCACCGGCCTGCCGCCTGCTGCGGACAATGGCAAGGATTACGCGCTGCTGCAGCCTTTGCTGGCTAATCGCGCAATGCAGCCAACACCGGTCGATATCGCCTTAGCGCGCGACACGTTCCGCGATTTGCTGCGCATTCGCGCCAGCAGCTCGCTGTTCCGGATGCGCACGGCCGACGATATCAAGAAGCGCCTGCATTTCCTGAACACCGGACCCGACCAGGTCGCCACGGTCGTTGCTGCCCGCCTCGATGGCGCCGGCTACGAAGGCGCCGGGTTCAGGACGGTGGCCTACTTCATCAACGTAGACAAGGTGGAACAGACGATTGTCTCGGCGGGTGAAGCCGGCAAGGCTTACCGCCTGCATCCGGTGCAGGCCGGCGCGGCGGCTCGCTACGATGCCGCGACA
>JBCNOX010000615.1:0-3289 GCA_039593645.1 Pseudoduganella sp. | reverse complement strand
GGCCACGAAATCGCGTCCTGCATGGCGGTGCCGCTGTTCGTCAACAACCAGCCGTGGGGCGTGGCGACTTTCTATTCGCGCCGCGAGCAGCATTTCGATGCCTTCTACCGCGAACGCGCCGGTGAATTGAGCAATGAGCTCAGCTACGGCATCGAGCGCCTGGTCAATGCCCAGGAAATGCACCGCCTGGCGCGCACCAATGTGCTGTCCGGGCTGCCGAGCCGCCTGCAGTTCGAGGAAGAGATTGCGGCCCTCGCCGCCTCCGACGCGCGCGGCACGGTGCTGCTGATTAACATCAACCGTTTCGACGAAATCAGCTCCGCTTATGGCAATGCCGCCGCCGTCGGCCTGATGCGCCACATCGCGCAGCGCCTGCGTTCGGTGGTGGCCGAAAGCATGCTGCTGGCCCACGTCGGTGTCGGCCGCTTCGCGGTATTCCTGCCGGCCCATGGCACCCAGACGGCCGCGGAGTTCATTCACGAAACGGCGGTGCCGATGCTGCAAGGCGCTTACCAGGTCAAGGAACACAAGATCTGGTGCACCATCAATGCCGGCGCCGCCGCGCTGCCGGACGACGGCACCACCGCCGACGAACTGCTGGTGAAAGCCTGGGACGCACTGGCCGCGGCGCGCGACCTCGACCTGCGCTTCGGCCAGTACGATCGCGCCGCCGACCGCGTGGTGGCGCGCCAGATCAGCCTTGAAGTGGAATTGCGCGAGGCGCTGGAACGCCAGGAATTCGTCAACTTCTACCAGCCCAAGATCGACCTGCGCACCGGCAAGCTGACCGGCGCCGAAGCGCTGGTGCGCTGGCGCCACCCCCAGCGCGGCCTGGTGCCGCCGTCGGAATTCGTGCCGGAGCTGGAACGTACCGGCCTGGTGATTGCGGTCGGCCGCCAGGTCATGCAGCGCGCCATGCAGGACTGGCGCTCCTGGCACGAGGCCGGGCTGCAGCCGCCGCAGATTGCCGTCAACGTCGCACCGGCGCAGTTCCGCTGCGATTCACTGTTCAGCGATATCGAGCACGCCCTGCACATGGCAGGCGCGGACAAGCAGCCGCTGTCGATTGAAATCACGGAAAGTTCGCTGGTGTCCGACCATGACCGCGTGGTCGAAATCCTGAGCAAGGTGCGCGCGCTGGACGTGCCGGTAGCGATCGACGATTTCGGCACCGGCTATTCCTCGCTGTCCTACCTGGTCAGCCTGCCGGTCGACGTGATGAAGATCGACCGCTCCTTTGTCACCCGCATGTCGCAGGATGCCGGGTATATGGGCCTGGTCAGCACGGTGGTGTCCCTGGCGCACAACCTCGACCTCAAGGTCGTGGCCGAAGGGATCGAGACGGAAGAAGAAGCCAAGCTGCTCAAGCTGCTGCGCTGCGAACAGGGACAGGGCTACCTGTACGGCCACCCTGTCCCGGCCGACGAATTCGCCGCCCTGCTCGAACCGGCTTAGTGTTTCGCCGTCGCGCGCGCCGTGGCCACCTGGTCAAGGATGTGCTTCGGCACCGCCGCGTAGTGCTGGAATTCCATGGTGTAGGTCGCCCGCCCCTGCGTCAGCGAACGCAGCGATGTCGAATAACCGAACATCTCCGCCAGCGGCACCAGCGCGCGAATCTGTTTGCCGCCGCCACCAGGGATCTCGTCCATGCCCTGCACCATGCCGCGCCGCGTCGTCAGGTCGCCCATCACATTGCCCATGAATTCCTCGGGTGTTTCCACCTCGACGTGCATCATCGGCTCCAGCAACTGCGCGTCCGCCTTGCGCATGCCTTCCTTGAAGGCCATCGAACCGGCCATGCGGAAGGCATTCTCGTTCGAGTCCACGTCGTGGTAGGAGCCGAACGTCAGCGTGGCGCGCACGTCGACCACCGGATAGCCGGCCAGCACGCCGGTATTCAGCGTCTCGCGGATGCCCTTCTCCACCGCCGGGATGAACTCGCGCGGCACCACGCCACCCTTGATGGCATCGACGAACTCGAAGCCCTTGCCCGCTTCCATCGGCTCCAGCTTCAGTACGACGTGGCCGTACTGGCCCTTGCCGCCTGACTGCTTGATGAACTTGCCCTCGATGTCGCTCACCGGCCTGGTGATCGTCTCGCGGTAAGCCACCTGCGGCTTGCCCACCGTCGTTTCGACGCTGAACTCGCGGCGCATGCGGTCGACCAGGATCTCAAGGTGCAGCTCGCCCATGCCCGACATGATGGTCTGGCCCGATTCCTCGTCGGTATGGACGCGGAACGATGGGTCTTCCTGCGCCAGGCGGTTCAGGGCAATTGCCATCTTCTCCTGGTCGGCCTTGGTCTTCGGTTCCACCGCCTGCGAAATCACAGGTTCGGGGAAGACCATCTTCTCCAGGATGATGATCTTGTCCGGATCGCTCAGCGTGTCGCCGGTGGTCACGTTCTTCAGGCCAACCGCAGCCGCGATATCGCCCGCGAACACTTCCTTGATTTCCTTGCGTTCGTTGGCATGCATCTGCAGGATGCGTCCCAGGCGCTCCTTTTGCCCCTTGGTCGGGTTGTAGACGGTGTCGCCGGAATTGACGATGCCCGAATACACGCGGAAGAAGGTCAGCTGGCCCACGAACGGGTCGGTCATGATCTTGAAGGCGAGCGCGGAGAACGGTTCGTCATCGGATGGATGGCGTTCGATCTCCTTGTCGTCCTCGTCGTGGCCCGCGATCGCCGGCACGTCGACCGGCGACGGCAGGTATTCGATCACCGCATCCAGCATGGCCTGCACGCCGCGATTCTTGAAGGCGCTGCCTGCCAGCATCGGCACGATTTCGTTGCGGATGGTGCGCAGGCGCAGCGCCGTCTTGATCTCGTCTTCGCCCAGGGTTTCGCCGTTCAGGTATTTCTCCGTCAGCTCGGGCGTCGCTTCGGCGGCCGCTTCGACCATATGGTCGTGCCACTTCTGCGCCAGCTCTTTCAGGTTGGCGGGAATGTCCTCATAGGTGAACTTGACGCCCAAGGTTTCGTCGTCCCACATGATGGCGCGCATCTTGACCAGGTCGACCACGCCATGGAAGTTTTCCTCGGCGCCGATCGGGATCTGGATCGGCACGGCGGTGCCCTTCAGGCGGTCCTTGATCTGCTGCTGCACGCGGAAAAAGTCCGCGCCAACGCGGTCCATCTTGTTGACGAAGGCAAGCCGCGGCACCTTGTACTTGTTGGCCTGGCGCCAGACGGTTTCCGACTGCGGCTGCACGCCGCCGACCGAGTCATACACCATGACCGCGCCGTCCAGCACGCGCATCGAGCGTTCGACTTCAATTGTGAAGTCGA
>JBCNOX010000614.1:0-3298 GCA_039593645.1 Pseudoduganella sp. | reverse complement strand
CGCACCTTCTCGTTCATGTCGGACAGCGGGATCGCATCGAGCTTGGCTTTGAAGCCGGTGTACAGCATGTTCTCGCGCGCCGGCCGGCCGGCAAAGCCATGCATTTGCAGCAGCACTTTCTCGACCAGGAATTGAGGCGGCAGGATGCCGGCCGCCTCTTGGGCGCGCAGGGTTTCGATCAATTGCTCGAACTTGAGCGGAAAATTCCGCAGCCGGGCGATATAACTTTCCGCTTCGCTGCGGTTGCTGACGCGGTGCACGTCGATCATGAATTCAGGCAGAGCGCTTTGCAGTCCATGCACCTGGTTGACCGGGAATTCGTGCAGCTGGAAGCGCTCGCCTTCCACCACGGTGCTCAGGTAATAGTGCAGCGTGTCGTAGGAGAGTTGCGCCTCGCGCCCCAGCTCATTGCGATCGTAGCGATCGAGCATGGCCAGGTTGTCCTTCATGTCCTGGTAGAACTCGCGCTTGCGCCGGGGCGATTCGTCGTCCAGCCGCGAACTGGTGAAATCCAGCCAGCCGGGCAGCACATGAAGCTTCGACATCATCTCCGGGCTTTTCAGCGCGGCCGATGCAAAGCCGCGCATATAAAACCACTCAAGCTTGAGCGGCTTCGAATACCACGTTTGCGTCAACAGCACGGCGCCAGCGCACAAGACCGCGGTGGCGCCGGTCAATCCCCAGACCGCGATTTTCTTAGTATTGATCTCCATGCGCGAAATATTACAGTATCATGCCGCTTGGCCAGCCACCAGCTGGCAGATTTGATAATAGACCGGAGATCCCGAATGACCTTACGCCTGCTGGTACTGGGCGCCGCCATCGCTGCGGCAACCAATGCCGTTGCCGCCCCGCGCGGCCTGACCATCGAAGACCTGGCGAGCATGGACCGTGTTGGCAGCCCTGTGCTGTCGCCCGATGCGAGCCGCGTGGTGTACACCGTCCGCGCCACCAATATGGAGAAGAACCGCGGCATCACGCAGCTGTGGATGATCGACCTGAAGGCCGCCAAGCCGGCACCGGTCCAGCTGACCCAGCACGATGCCAGCAGCAGCCAGCCGCAATGGTCCCCTTCGGGCGACGCCATTTACTTCGTGAGCGGCCGTTCGGGTTCCGCGCAAGTGTGGCGTTTGCCGATGAGCGCCGGAGGCGAAGCCGTACGCGTCACCGATTACCCGCTGGGCGTGGAGAGTTTCCGCCTGTCGCCGAAGGGCGACCGCCTGGCCATGGCCTTTGAAGTATTCCGCGATTGCGCCGACCTGGCCTGCACCAAGAAGCGCCTGGACGACAAGTCCAAGAACAAGGCCACCGGCATGCTGTACAACGAAATGTTCGTGCGCCACTGGGATACCTGGGCCGATGGTCGCCGCAACGTGCTGTACTCGGCGCCGATCGACACCTCCGGCAAAGCAGGCGCACCGGTCAGCCTGAGCGGATCGCTGGACGGCGACGTGCATTCCAAGCCTTTCGGCGACAACGCCGACTACCAGTTCAGCCCTGACGGCCAGAAGGTCGTGTTCTCGGCGCGCGTGGCGGGCAAGGCCGAATCCTGGTCCACCAACTTCGACCTGTACGAAGTTCCGGCCACCGGCGGCGGCGCCCCGCGCAACCTGACTGCCGAAAATCCGGCGTGGGACGCCAAGCCTTCCTTCTCCCCGGACGGCAAGACCATGGCCTACCTGATGATGAAGCGTCCAGGCTTTGAGGCCGACCGCTTCCACCTGGTGCTGATGGATGTCGCCACCGGCAAGAAGCGCGTTGTGGCGCAGGACTGGGACCGCTCCATCGCCGACTACAAATGGCGCGCCGACGGCAAGGCCCTGCTGGCCAATGCCGACGATATCGGCAACCACCGCCTGTTCTCGATCGATGCCGCCTCCGGCAAGGTCACCGCGCTGACCGGCAAAGGCTACGCAGGCGAGTTCGATACCCAGAAAGACACCGTCATCACCGCCGCAGCCTCGCTGGGCGGCGGCGCGCAACTGGTCAAGCTGAAGACCGAAGGCGCCGAGCAGAAAGGCACGCAGCTGACCTGGGCCAACGCCGAACGCCTGAAAGACGTGAAGATGGCGGAGTACGAACAGTTCTCCTTCAAAGGCGCAAACGGCGAAACCGTGTATGGCCATGTCATGAAGCCATGGAACTATGAGCCGGGCAAGAAATACCCGGTCGCCTTCCTGGTGCACGGCGGCCCGCAGGGCAGCTTCGGCAACAGCTGGAGCTACCGCTGGAACCCGCAAGTGTATGCCGGCGCCGGCTACGCTTCGGTGTTCATCGACTTCCACGGTTCGACCGGCTACGGCCAGGCCTTCACCGATTCGATCAGTGGCGACTGGGGCGGCAAGCCGCTGGAAGACTTGCAGAAAGGCCTGGCAGCTGCGGTGGCCAAGTATGACTTCCTGGACGGCCAGAACGCCTGCGCACTGGGCGCATCATACGGCGGCTTCATGATGAACTGGATCGAAGGCAACTGGAGCGATGGCTTCAAGTGCATCGTCAACCACGACGGCGTGTTCGACCAGCGCGGCATGGCCTACTCCACCGAAGAACTGTGGTTCACCGAATGGGACAACGGCGGCACCTACTACGCCAACCCGAACGGCTACGAAAAGTTCAACCCGGTGCACCACGTGGCAAAGTGGAAGACCCCGATGCTGGTGATCCAGGGCGACCTGGACTTCCGCATCCCGACCGCACAGGCGCTGGGCACCTTCACCGCGCTGCAGCGCCAGGGCATCGAGTCCAAACTGCTGGTATTCCCGGACGAGAACCACTGGGTCCTGAAACCCGCCAATTCGATCCTGTGGCACCACACCGTGATCGGCTGGCTGGATGACCACCTGAAAAAGAAATAAGCAAGTTAAAAGTCGGGGTCAGCTCCGGCAATCAGACACGGGCTCAGCCGCTAGCGGCTGAGCCCGTGTCTGATTGCCGGAGCTGACCCCGACTTTCTTATTCGAAGGCGCAGGTGCGGAAGCCGTTGAAGATGTCGTCGCGCTCGGGCAGGTAGAAGTTGCGGAACTTGGCAGAGCCAAGCCGTGACGGCGTAGCGAATGACGCGCCGCGCAGCACCTGGTGGGTACTGAACCAGGGCGCCGAATATTCGCGATAGCGGTCGGCGGCAAAGCCGGGATAAGGTTCGAACGGCGACGCCGTCCACTCCCACAACTGCCCCCAACGGAAAGCCGGATGCCCGTGCAGGGCTGCATATTCCCATTCAATCTCGGTCGGCAGCCGGCGGTTGGCCCAGGCGCAATAAGCCTGCGCTTCATACAGCGACACGTGCCGTACCGGCTCA